>NZ_JBVJND010000003.1:0-166359 GCF_055583825.1 Streptomyces sp. NPDC104367
TGGCCCAGTCGGTGGGTATCAAGGACGTGGCCCGTGCCGCCGGAGTCTCGGTGGGCACGGTGTCGAACGTCATCAACCGTCCGGACACCGTCGCCGGCGAGACCAGGGCGCGGGTGCAGTCGGCGATAGACCGGCTCGGCTACGTCCGCAGCGAGTCCGCGCGCCAGCTGCGCGCGGGCCGCAGCCGGATCATGGGCCTGCTCGTCCTCGACATGGGCAACCCCTTCTTCGTGGACGTCGCCCGCGGCGCCGAACGCGCCGCCCGCGACGCCGGACTCGGCGTGATGGTCTGCAACAGCGCGCAGAGCGCCGCCGAGGAGGCCGACTACCTCGCGCTCTTCGCCGAGCAGCGGGTGCGCGGCGTCCTGCTCGCGCCGACCGACGTGACCAGCCGCAACATCGAGACCTTCCGCAAGCGCGGTATCCCCTTCGTCCTCGTGGACCGTGTCGCCGAGGGCATCACCGGGTGTTCCGTCTCCGTCGACGACGTGGCCGGCGGCAGCCTCGCCGCACGCCATCTGCTCGACGGCGGGCACCGGTCCCTCGCGTACGTCAGCGGACCGGCCGAACTGAACCAGGTCCGCGACCGGCGTACGGGCGTCCTCGGCGCGCTGGCCGAGGCGGGCCTGGGGCCCGAGGCGCTGCGCGAGCTGCCGACCGAGCGGTTCGACGTGGCCGCCGGACGCGACGCGGGCGCCCGGCTGCTCGGCCTGGCCGACCGGCCCACCGCCGTGTTCTGCGCCAACGACCTGCTCGCCCTCGGGGTGCTCCAGGCCATGTACGCGGCGGGCGTGAGTGTTCCCGACGACATGGCCATCGTCGGCTACGACGACATCGAGTTCGCGGCGGCCGCGGCCGTCCCGCTCACCTCGGTCCGCCAGCCCGCCGTCACCATGGGCGCCATGGCCGCCGAGATGCTGCTGGAGGAGACCGCGGAGCGCACCGCGGCCACGCACGAACACCGTCAGGTCGTGCTGCAGCCCGAGTTGGTCGTCCGCCGCTCCACGCTCAGCTTCCGCTGACCGCCCGGTCCACCGCCGAGGTGTGCGACGGCGCACTTTCTGAAAAGTGCGCGCCGCCTCGCGCTCCGTCAATGCTTCATCATCTCCCGGGCGAAGATCCCACGGTCAGCTGATCGCACTCCGGGCCTCCCGCACCGACCCCGGCCGCACCTCTGGCGCAGAACGCGCACGTCGGAGACCATGGCGCCCTGTGCACTCGACGGCAACGCACGCGACGTCGTCCCGGATGACCGGCGCCAAGGCCTTCCCCCGATCCGGCTGCCGCACGGCGTGCGGTCACCCGAACCGCTCACCCCGCACGTGCTCCCCCACGCGTCGGGCGCGGGCCCCACGAGGAGTTGCCGAAATGTCCTACAATCTCCCCGAGTTACCCTCGGGTCGGCCCTCATACGACCATCCTGCGCCCGCCTGGTCGAGCGACCAGGACCCGTCGGGGACCCGCGGGCCGCAGCCGCGGGCCGGTGCCCACCGCACCCTGCGTCTGCTGCGGCGCGCGTACCGCTGGCACCGGCGCGTGGCGACGTTCACCGCGCTCGGCTACTTCGTCGTCTTCCTGACGCTGACCGTCAAGGCCCCTTCCCTGATGGCCCGTCCGGGCCCCGGCGACCTGCCGACCGGCCTGCTCCTGGCGCTCGCCCAGATCCCGGTCACCTGGCTGGCGGTCCTGCTCCACGAGGCCGCCGCGAAACGGTTCGTGGATCCGCTGACGCGTCGCGCCCGCCGTCAGATGAGGGTGGCGGTCACGGACCGGGAGCAGGCGCCGTGACCGGGTTCAGCGCCCCGGCCCAGTCCTGGTCGCTCGGCGCGTTCTGCGCGGTCGTCGCCCTCACCCTGCTGCTCTGTGTGCTCACCGGCCCCGAGGCGGACGACCTCCCCGAGTTCTACACCGGCTACCGCTCCCTCTCGCCACTGCGCAACGGGCTGGCCGTCGCCGGTGACTACATATCGGCGGCCACCGTCCTGACCATCGGCGGGATCATCGCCCTGTGCGGCTACGACGGCATCGTCCTCGCGCTGAGCGCCCTGCTCTCCCTGCTGCTGCTCATGTTCCTGCTGGCCGAGCCCCTGCACAACACGGGCCGCTACACGATGGGCGACGCGCTGGCCCACCGTCATCCGGCGCGGTCCGTGCGCGTCACCGCCTGCCTGGTCACCCTGGCGGCACTGGTCCCGATGATGGTCGTCCAGCTCGCCGGGGTCGGCGAACTGCTGGCGTACGTGCTCGGGTTCAGCAATGCGGCGATGAAGAACGGGTGCGTGGCGGGGGCCGGCGTCCTCATGATCAGTTACGCGGCGCTGGGCGGGATGCCCGGCACCGCGCTGGTGCAGATCTTCAAGACCGTGGCGCTGCTCGCTTCCGGGCTGGTCGTGAGCTTCCTGATCCTGCGCGCCTTCGACTGGCAGCCCCAGGCGCTCTTCCACGCGGCGGCCGGGCGGAGCGGGGCCGGGCCCGCCTACCTGACCTGGGGGCTCCAGTACTCCAGCAGTCCGCATCCCGCCCTCGACATGGCCTCCACCCAGTGCGCCATCGTGCTGGGCGGTGCCTGTCTGCCGCACGTGACCATGCGGATGTACACCGCGGGCACCTCGCGCCAGGTCCGCCGGGCGATGTCCTGGGCGGTCTCCTCGGTGACCCTGTTCATCCTGATGCTCACGGTGATCTGCGTCGGCGCGACGGCGCTCGTGGGGCACGAGCGGATCACCGCCGCCGACGCGCACGGCACGACCGCCTACCTGCTGGGCGCCCGCGCCGCGTTCGGCACCGGGCTGTCGCGGTCGGAGAGCCTGCTCTTCGCCACCGTCACCACCTCCGTCTTCCTCACCCTGCTGGCCTCCGTCGCGAGCATGACGCTGGCCTGCGCCAACACCCTGGCCCACGATCTGACCGCGTCCCGGGCCACGCCGCTCGCGCCGTCCCGGGAGCTGGCCCTCGCCCGGTTCAGCGCGCTGGCCGTGGGCGTTCCGACGGTGCTGCTGGCCGTCCTCGCCCAGCACCGCAGCCTCCAGCCGCTGGCGACCGTCTCGTTCACCCTCGGTGCCTCCGCGATCGCCCCGGCGCTCCTCTACAGCCTCTTCTGGCGCCGTTACACACGCGCGGCGCTGGTGACCACCCTCGTGGTGGGTTCCCTGACCGTGCTGGCGCTGACCCCGGGCACCACGCTGGTCTCGGGGACTCCGCTGTCCGCCTTTCCCGAGGCCGACTTCGCCTGGTTCCCGTACAACACGCCGGCCCTGGTCTCCGTGCCCGCGGGCTTCCTCAGCGGCTGGCTCGTCTCCGTGCTGTCCGGCCGGCGGTCCGCGCGGCGCGAACGGACCCGCTACGAGGCCCACGAGCACCGGCTGCTCACCGGCCCGCCGCCGCGGCAGTCGCCCTGACGGGCGGTCACACGGCGGTGGGCAGGGTGTCGCCCGCGTACCAGGGCGGGAGCCGGAACCGTCCGTCGGTGTAGGGGGCCGGGGACAGGATGCGCTGCCGGCTGCCCTGGATCTGGTAGACGAGGTGGGCCTGTCCGATGGACGGGTCGGGGGTCATCTCGGGGTAGGCCAGTGCGGCCTGGCCGGGGTCGGCGAAGTAGTACGAGCCGTTCACCCCGCGGTGGATGGTGGCCCGCAGCGCCTTGGCGACGCGGCGGTGGTCGCGCGGGTCGTCCACCTGGGCCCAGGCGCCGGCGATCATCCGCGCCCGGTCGTAGGCGATGCCCGCGTGGGAGCGGCCGGGCGGGACGCCGTGCATGCGGCGGTAGCGGGCGGCGAAGGACTGGCCCAGGTGGTCGGAGTAGGTGCCGGTGACGGTCGCCCACAGCACGCCTTCGGACAGGGCGCCCAGGTCGCGGCGGAAGCTGGGGATGGACGGCGTGTAGAGCAGGTAGGGCAGGATGGGCGGGCCGTCCTGGAGGAGCTCGCGCAGGAAGGCGATGCTGCCGGGCAGGAAGTAGTGGCCGACGAGGACGGCGGCGGGTTCGGCGGCGCGGACCCGGCGCGCGACGCCGCGCCAGGACTCCTCCGGCATGCCGACGTCGGTGATGACGTCCAGGGTCCAGCCGCCCTCCTCGACCGCGGCGGCCATCGCCGAGCGGCCCAGGTCGCCCAGGGGCCACACGCCCTGGACGACGGTCAGCCGGTTGGACTCGGGGTGCCACTGCCCGCTGTCGCGCAGGCCGGTCAGGAAGCGGACGAAGCCGGGGCCGTAACAGGTGTCGCTGGGACAGACCTGGAAGATGCCGCCGTAGCGGTCGGGGTCCTCCGCGACCCGGTTCACCATCGAGTCGAGGGTCGCGGCGTGCAGATAGGGGCGGCCGTAGTCCGCGGCGATCTCGTGGGCCACGTCCTGCGGGCCGATGTAGCCCGAGGTGAGGGCGTCCACCTCGTGGTTCACCAGTTCCGTGAACGCGGCGCGCACGGCGGCGGGTTCGGTGACGTCGAAGTCGGCGGTGACGATCTCGACGCGCCGGCCGGCGATCCCGCCGAGGTCGTTGATCTCCTCCAGGGCGAGCCGGGTGGCGAGCAGCATCTCGCGGCCGTCGTCGGCGGCGGGCCCGGTCAGCGGGAGCGCGGCGCCCAGCAGCAGGGGGCGGCGGCGCAGCGGGCGGGCGGCGCCGGGCACCGGGGAGGGCACCGGCGTACCGCCCTGCGCGAGGGCGGCGACCCGGCCCAGCCGCAGCCGCTCGAAGCGGGTGCCGCCGCCGGGCAGGGGCAGTCGTACGAGTCCCTGGTCGAGGGCGAGGGCGGCGGCGCCGGCCCGGCCGGAGAGCTGGAGCTTGGTCAGGACGCGGTCCACGTGCGTGGTGACCGTGCGGGGGCTGCTGACGAGGCGTTCGGCGATCTCGTTGTTGGTGAGTCCGGCCACCAGCAGCGTGAGGACGTCGAGCTCGCGCAGGGTCAGTCCGTACGGCGCGGAGGGCCGGCACGGTTCGACCAGGACGCGGCCCATGGGGCGGCCGCGCGGGTCGTGGAAGGGGTCGACCCAGACCCGCACCAGGGAGCGGGCGGAGCCGTCGGTCCACATGAACCCGGTGCGGCCCGGCTCGTCGCGGACGCAGGCGACCACGATGGCGGTGAGGTCGGGGTGGGCGCGCAAGTAGCGCACCGCCGGGCCGGGGGTGCCGGCGCGTTCGCCGTCCTCGGCCTCCACGGTGCCGTCGCCGAGCACGACCGCGGCGGCGGGAGGCTGCCCGGGGCTCCGGGTGGGCCAGTCGATCTCGGATCTCTTCGGATAGGACACGGGCGTGCCTCCCGTCCTTGGATGCGCGAACAGCCACAGGTCGCCGTAAGCAATGAGATGAGCGCATTCATCATGCATAGCCGGGCCCGTACAGGACACAGTCGTGCGTAACGAATGGGTAAGGAGCTGCTTGCGGAGGGCTGTGGTGCGGGTGAAGGCACGGGGGCTCGGGGCATGGCGAGGGGCCCGGCGACCGGAGGGGGTCGCCGGGCCCTTGGGGTGTGGTCAGGTGCGGCGGCGGCGCAGCAGGGAGTCCATGGCGACGGCCGCGACGACGATGCAGCCCTTCGCGATGAGCTGCCAGTGCTGGCTGATGTTGAGGCTGTAGAAGACGTTGGTCAGCGTGGCGAGGATGAGCAGGCCGACCGCGGACCGCCACACCGCGCCCTCGCCGCCGCGCAGCGAGGTGCCGCCGACCACGACGATGGCGATGGTGTCCAGGGCGACGGTGGCGCCGACGTCGGCCTGTCCCACGCCGAGCCGGGAGGCGTCGATCATGCCGGCCAGGGCGGCCGCCACGCCGGTCATCACGTAGGCGCTGCCGACCAGCCAGGGCACGCGCAGTCCGGAGAGCCGGGCCGCCTCCTCGTTGCCGCCGATGGCGAAGATGTTGCGGCCGTAGCCGGTCTGCGAGAGCAGCAGCGCTCCGGCGACGAAGACCAGGAGCAGCAGCCAGATCGGCAGCGGGACGCCCGCGACGGTGGTGAGGGCGAGGTACTGGAAGGTGATCTTGTCGACGATGAAGGGCGCCGAGTTGGAGTAGACGTAGGCGAGGCCGGAGATCACCGAGGACATGCCGAGGGTGGTGACGAAGGGGTTGACCTTCCAGCGGGCGATGATCGTGCCGTTGACGCCGCCCACGGCGAGCCCGGCGAGCAGGGCGCACACCGCGGCGAGGGCGACCGAGCCGGTGGACTTGGTGACCCCGGCGAAGACGGTGGAGCCGAGGGCGTAGGTGGCGCCGACCGAGAGGTCGAAGCCGCCGGAGATGATCACGAAGGTCATCGCGACGGCGATGATCCCGACGGCGGCGTTCTGGGTCAGGATGTCCTGGAGGTTGGCGGGGCGCAGGAAGCCGGGGTAGAGGACGCTGGCGGCGGCGACCAGCAGCACCAGGACCCACAGCATGCTGAAGCGCAGGGCCAGGGCGCGGACCCGGCCGGCGCGGTCGCCGGTGTCCGCGGTGCCGCGGGGCGGGGTGACGGGGGCGGAGGGGGGTGGGGAGACGGTCGAGGAGTTCACTTCAGCTCACCTCACGGTGGTTCGCGGCGGAGTGGGAGAAGCCCAGGCGGACGATGTCGCGCACCCGGAAGCTGGGTGAGTCGGCGGGGATCTCGCGCACCACCCGGCCGCCGGCGAAGACGAGCAGGCGGTTGGCGATGGCGAGCACCTCCTCCAGCTCCGAGGAGGTCACGACGACGGCGGCGCCGTCCGCGGCCAGTTGCACGAGGGAGGCGAGGACCTCGGACTTGGCGCCGACGTCGATGCCGCGGGTGGGTTCGTCGATGAGGAAGACGCGGGGGTCGCGGGCCGCCCACTTGGCGAGCAGCACCTTCTGCTGGTTGCCGCCGGACAGGTGGCGTACGGGGGCGCCGAGCCGGTCGGCGGCGAAGCCGAAGTACCGGGTGTAGCGCTCGGCGCGGTCGTGTTCCGCGCCCCGGTCGACGCGCCCGCCCCGGGTGGCGCGGGTGATGCCGACGCTGATGTTGTCGGTGCCGTCCATGGCGGGTACGAGGCCGTTCTTGCGGTCCTCGGGCACCATGACCACTCCGGAGGCGATGGCCTGGCGGGTGGAGCCGGGCCAGGGCGCGGGGGCGCCGCCGAGTTTCAGCTCGCCCGTGGAGGTGGGTTCGAGTCCGGCGAGGGCGCGCATGAAGGTGGTGCGGCCGGAGCCGACCAGTCCCCACAGGCCGACGATCTCGCCCTCGTGGACGCGCAGGTCGATGTCGTCGAGGACGCCGGGCACGGTGACGCCGGCCGCCTCCAGGGCGGGTCCGCCGGGTTCGTGGGTGCCGCCGCGGGCGGTGACCTCGATCTCCCGGCCCACCATGGCGCGGATGAGTTCCTGCCGGTTCCACCGCTCGCGGGGGCCGGTGCTGACCAGGCTGCCGTTGCGCAGCACGGAGATGGTGTCGCTGAGCCGCAGCACCTCGTCGAGGTTGTGGCTGACGAAGACGACGGTGGTGCCCTGGGCGCGCAGCCGGTCCAGGATCCGGTAGAGGATGTCCCGTTCGTGTTCGGCGAGGGCCGCGCTGGGCTCGTCGAGGAGCAGGATCCGTCCGTCGGCCTGGACCCCGCGCATGATCTCCAGGATCTGCTGCTGGGAGACGGAGAGCGTGCGCACCTCGGCGTCGGGCGGGATGTCGACCTCGAAGTCCTCGCACATGCGCAGGTAGCGGCGGCGCATCTCGGCGCGGTCCAGGACGCCGCGCCGGGAGAGGTTGCCGCCGAGGAAGACGTTGGCCTCGGCGCTGAGGGCCGGGATCATGGTGAGTTCCTGGTAGACGGCGACCAGTCCGAGGCCGCGGGCCCGGCGCGGGCCGCCGGCGTCCAGCGGGGTGCCGAAGACGTCGACGGTGCCGGTGTCGGCGGCGAGCCGTCCGCTGATCATGCCGAGGAGGGTGGACTTCCCGGCGCCGTTCTCGCCGACGAGGGCGTGCACGGTGCCGGGCGGGATCTCCAGGTCGACGTCGCGGACGGCGTAGGTGCGGCCGAAGATCTTGGCGACGCCCCGGCAGACGACGGCGGGGGTGGCGGCGGGGGCCGGGCCGCCGTCCGGCGGGGCGGGGAGGGTGTCGGGCATGGGTGACTCCTGGTTCGGTCGGGTGGCGGCGTGCGGGCCCCGTCAGTACTCGGGGCGGAAGGAGTCGACCGTCTTGGCGGTGGCGAAGGGGGTGCCGGGGAGTTCGGAGGACTCGGTGAGGTTGATGAAGTGCGCCACGTCCTTGCCGGCCACGTGGTCGGCGAGGGCCTGGACGGCCTCCTCGGTCTCCCGCGCGGGGAGCATCATCACGGTCTGCTCCAGGTCGCCCTTGCGGACGGAGTCCAGCGCCCAGGTGTCGCCGCCGAAGTCGTAGATCTGCACCTTGCCCTTGCGGCCCGCGCTGTTGACGGCCTGGACGACGCCTCGGCTCATCCCGGAGAAGTTGGACATGATGACGTCCAGGTCGGGGTTGGCGCGCAGGATGGTCTGCGCGGCCGAGTTGCCCTTGGGCGTGGTGTAGTCGGTGGTCTGCTGGGCGACCACCTCGAAGCCCTTGTGCCGGGCGAACTCCTTGGCGGCCTTCTGGAAACAGAGGGTGTTGGCGTTGAGGTCGGGGCCGGAGATGAGCGCGATGCGGGCGCCGTCCGGGTGGTCCTCGATGACCTGCCGGACCCACTTCTCGTACACGTCGAGGGTCTGGCCGCCCACGTAGGTGACGGTGCCGGGCTCGTAGGTCTCCTCCCCCAGCCCGGTGGCCCGGCCGCAGATGGGCAGGTTGAAGACGGAGACGAGGATGTTCTTGCGGGGTGCCTGCTGGGTGAGGAGTTTGCAGACGAGGTTGCCGTCGTTGGGCTCGACGGCGAAGGCGTTGTACTTGCCGCTGGTGAGGGCGGTCTGGATCTGGTCGAACTGCTTCTGCGCGTCGAACTCCCCGTCGAAGACGTCCAGTCGTACGCCGAGGGCGTCGGCCTTCTTCTTGGCGGCGCCGATGGCGGCCTGGAGGTAGGCGTTGCTGGTGCCGGCCGAGAAGTAGGCGATCTTCAGGTCGGAGACCTTGTCGGGGCCCTTCACGGTGTCGGCCGCGGTGGTGCCGGCGGCGTCGTCGGTGGGCACCGAGCAGGCGGTGGCCGCGGCCAGCAGGGCGAGGGCCGAGGCGGCGACGGCGAGGCGCCGGGCGGGACGCGAGGTGCGGCGTGGGCCGCGCGCGGCGGACGGGGTGTGCGGAGCGTTCATGGGGCGGTTCTCCCTGTGGGACGGAACGGGGTGACGGGGCGGCACGGTGGGGCGGGCGTCCCTTGCGGAGGGGAACGGGGAGGGCGGCGGGTGCGGAGCGGGTCCTGCTGTGCGGGGGCCGGGGGTTCCCGGTGCGGGTCCCCCGGCCCGGTCGGTCCTCGCTTGTCAGTCCTCGGTCCAGGTGTCGTAGATCTCGCTGAGCGTGGCGAACCAGGTGCCCTCGTGGCCGGCCATGTACTCGATGAGCCGTTCGAAGCCCATGAAGTAGTGGGCGCGGGCGATGGTCTGCGGGTGGACGGTGAGGGTCAGCACGCCGCCGGGGACCGTGCGGTAGGCGAAGTCGAAGTGGTCCTTCCAGCGCTGGAACATGACCTCGCTGGAGCCGAGGCCCTGGTTGACGCCGGGGATGTACTCGGCGGCCGGGAAGTCGTCGAGGAACCAGGAGACCGGGAACTCCACCAGGGGGCTGGCGGGGCCGAAGCTGCTGCCCTCCTCCCAGCCGACCTGTACCGGCCGCGGGTGGTAGGGCTCGAAGTCACGGCCCATCAGGGAGGAGTCCCATTCGAAGCCGTTCTCCTCCAGCACGGCGAGCGTCTGGTCGGTGAAGTCCCAGGCGGGCGAGCGGTAGCCGCGGGGGCGGACGCCGACGTACTTCTCGTGCTGGTCCAGCTGGGCCGCCATCAGCCGGCGTTCGGTGTCCGCGTCCAGCTTCGGGACGCCCTCGTGGTAGCAGCCGTGCGCGGCGATCTCGTGGCCGGCGTCGACGATCTGGCGGACCCGTTCGGGGAAGGTGACCATCGAGTGGCCCGGGGTGCACCAGGTGGCGCGGATGTCGTGGCGGTCGAAGAGTCCGAGCAGCCGGGGCACGCCGACCTCGGCGCAGAACTCGCCGCGGGACAGGTAGCTCGGGCTGGTCAGGTTGAAGGTGCCCATCCAGACGCTGTGCGCGTCGAAGTCGGCGCCTATGTTGACGGCGAGGGTCTTGCCCTCGGGCAGGTTCAGGGGCATCGGAGCCTCCGTGGTGGGTTCGGTCGGAAGTCGGCGGCGGTGTGCCGGGTCAGGCGTCGGGTCCGAGGTCGCCGGTGAGCAGCGCGTCGGCGTACTTGCGGTAGAGGCCGGAGCGCCGCAGGCGGTCGGTGTGCGTGGTGGCGGCGCCGGTGCGGCGGTTCTCGCGGAGCAGGTCCAGGTCGAGGCGGGCGGTGATGACGTCCTCGGTGTTGGTGGCGGCCTCCGCGAGGATGCCGTCGGGGGCGAAGCCGCTGTCGCAGGGGCCGAGCACCGAGGCGCGGGCCCATCCGGGCGAGAGCGGCGCGCCGGGGTCGCCGGTGGTCGGGCAGTGCACGACGTAGACCTGGTTCTCGATGGCGCGGGCCTGGGCGCAGTGCCGTACCCGCCAGAACCCGGCCTCGGTGAAGGTGTACGAGGGGCTGACGATCAGGTCGGCGCCCTGCCGGGCGAGGACGGTGGTGACCTCGGGGATCTCGGTCTCGTAGCAGACGGAGACGCCCACGGTGACCCCGTCGACGGTGAACGGGGCGAGGACGTCACCCTCGCGGGTGCCCCAGCCGGCCTCCGCCGGGAAGATGTGGGTCTTCACGTGCCGGACCACGGAGCCGTCGGGGAAGAAGACGAAGGCGGTGTTGAGGACGCCGTCGCCGTCGGGGGCGGCCACCAGGTGGGTGCCGGCCACGATCACCTGGTCGCGGGTGCGGGCCAGTTCGGTGAACAGCTCCTGGTAGGCCTCCGTGTGGTCGTCGATCAGGCCGAGGCGGGCGACGGGTTCGTCGCGCCAGCCGGGCCGGGCGGTGAACAGGGCGGCGGTGAACAGTTCGGGCAGTACGACGAGACGTGCGTCGCCGGTGCGGTCCATCAGGCCGCGCACCTGGCGGGCGAAGGCGGGGAAGCCGTCCACCTCGCGCATCTCGAACTGGATCGCGGCGACGGTCAGGGACGCGGACATGGTCCTGCCTTTCTCTGGAGCGGGGTGCCGGGAGGGGTCACTGGGCGAGCAGGCCGCCGTCGATGACGAGGTCGGTGCCGGTGACGTAGGAGGACTCGTCCGAGGCGAGGTAGACGCAGCCGTGGGCGATCTCGGCGGGTGTGCCGCCGCGGCGCATCGGGGTGCCCTCCAGGACGGCGGCGTTGAGCTCGGCCGGCTGGGCGTCGGTGAGCGGTGTCGCGATCCAGCCCGGGATCACGGCGTTGGCGCGGATGTTCTCGGCGGCGTAGGTGATGGCCGCGTTGCGGGTCATGCTGCGCACCGCGCCCTTGCTGGCGTGGTAGGCGTGGGTGCCGACGCCTCCGACGACGCCCCAGGCGGACGAGATGTTGATGAGGGAGCCGCCGCCGGCCCGGCGCAGCGCGGGGATCGTGGCCCGCATGCCGAGGAACACCCCGGTCTGGTCGACGGCCACGACCCGGTCCCACTCCGCGAGGGTGAGGGTCTCGATCGGCTCGTAGGAGATGAGGCCGGCGTTGTTGACCAGGACGTCGAGCCTGCCGTGCCGTTCCTCGACGGCGGCGACCACCGCCGCCCAGCCGTCCTCGTCGGTGACGTCGAGCCGTACCTCCTCGGCGCCCTCGACCGGCTCCGGTGCCGCGTCGAGGTCGGCCGAGACGACGGTGGCCCCCTCGCGTACGAAGGCCTCGACGATGCCCCGGCCGATGCCGCGGGATCCTCCGGTGACCAGGGCCACCTTGCCTGACAGACGCCCCATGGACTTCTCACCTGTTCCTGTGTTCGGTGTCGTTCGTGTCGTGGTTCCGGGCGGCGCGGTCACCGGGCGAGGAATCCGCCGTCGATGACGAGGTCGGTGCCGGTGACGTAGGCGGACTCGTCCGAGGCGAGGTAGACGCAGCCGTAGGCGATGTCGCGGGGCTCGGCGCCCCGTCCCATCGGGGTGGAGGCGATGACGGCCGCGTTGAACTCGCTGGTCTGCGCCTCGGTCATGGGGGTGCGGATCCAGCCCGGGAGCACCGCGTTGGCGCGGATGTTGTCGGGGGCGTAGGTGACGGCGGCGTTGCGGGTCATGCTGCGCACCGCGCCCTTGGTGGCCTGGTAGGCCAGCGAGCCGGGGACGGCGGCCGCGCCGTAGATGGAGGAGATGTTGACGACGGAGCCGCCGCCGGCCCGGCGCAGCGCGGGGATCGCGGCCCGCATGCCGAGGAACACCCCGGTCTGGTTGACGCCGAGGACCCGGTTCCACTCGGCGGCGCCGAGTTCGTGCACGGCTTCGTAGGAGCCGACTCCGGCGTTGTTGACCAGGACGTCCAGCCTGCCGTGGCGCTTCTCGACGTCCGCCACGACCGCCGCCCAGCCGTCCTCGTCGGTGACGTCGAGCCGGCCGTACTCGAGGCGGCCGGGCCCGGGGGCGGTGGACGGGTTCTCCGGGTCGAGGACGTCGACCGCGAGGACCGTTGCGCCCTGCGCCGCGAACATCTCCGCGATGCCCCGTCCGATGCCCCGTGCGCCACCGCTGACCAGGGCGACCTTTCCCGACAGGCGATGCATCCCTACCCTCCGTCCCGAGCCGTACCGGTGTCCGGCGGTGCCGGTCGGTCAGCTCGTGGGAGGACAGTAGGAGCGGTGTGCGGGTCGTCACGTCCGTAGAAATGCCTACACCCGCCGGTACGTCTGCGCCGGCGGGTGCGGGGTCGGGCTCGGGAGCGGTCAGGCGGTGGACTTCCGCTCCAGCTCCCGCTTGAGGTTGCGCAGGGTGGTCTCGATGTTGCGGCCCTGGAAAGCGGCGAACGTGCTGCCCGAGGTGACGATCCGGTCGAAGGCGCCGGCCGCGAAAGCGGGCCACGCGCGACGGTCGTCGGTCCAGGTCTCGGTGACCCGCGTGCCCTCGCCGGCCGGTTCGAAGCGGTACTCCCAGGTGGCTATCGGGCCGCGCAGACGCGGTCGCCGCCGCCCGATCGCGTGGACACGGAAGGCGAAGCGGCGCCCGGGATCGGCCGCGGTGACCGTGCAGCGGGTCACCCAGCGGAACCGTCCCCGCCTGTTGCGCCCGACGAAGGTGGTGCCCGGCGTGGCCTCCGCGTCCTCGGAGCCGGCCGTGGTGCCCAGGTTCTCGGGGCTCCAGCGGCCCATGTCGGCGGGGCGGCTGACGGCCCGGTAGACGGCCTCGGGCGGGACGTCGATGACGATGCTGCCACTCACGGTGAAGACACGGGCCACTGTGCTGCCTCTCGACGGAACCGAAGCTACTGATGGGTAGCGATTATGTCCGACAAGGGCCGCGGCCCCGCCAAGCGGGCGGGGCCGCACCCGGTCCGTCAGGCGCCCTGGTCCGTCAGGCGCCTCTGTCCGTCAGGCGACACGGTCCGTCAGGCGACCCGGGACTCCTCGGGTTCCGGGGTGCGCGGCCGGTCGGCCGCACGGCCGCCGAGCCGGCCCGGCCACCAGGCCGCCTCGCCGAGGTCCCGGACGAGCGCGGGCACCAGCAGGGACCGCACCACCAGCGTGTCGAGGAGGACGCCGAAGGCCACGATGAACGCGATCTGCACCAGGAAGGTCAGCGGGATCACCGACAGCGCGGCGAAGGTCGCCGCCAGCACCACGCCCGCCGAGGTGATGACACCGCCGGTGCCGACCAGGCCGCGCAGCACCCCCTCGCGCGCGCCGTGCAGGAGCGACTCCTCGCGCACCCGTGACATGAGGAAGATGTTGTAGTCGACGCCGAGCGCCACCAGGAACACGAACCCGTACAGCGGCACCGAGGGGTCGGTGCCGGTGAAGCCGAAGACGTGGCGGAAGACGAGCGAGGAGACCCCCAGCGTGGCCAGGAAGTTGAGGCCCACGGTGGCGACCAGCAGGGCCGGGGTGAGCAGGGAGCGCAGCAGCACGGTGAGGATCACGAAGATGATCGCGAGGACGACGGGCACGATGACCGTGCGGTCGCGCTCGGCGGTGCGCTGGGTGTCGTAGCGCTGGGCGGTGTAGCCGCCGACCTTCGCGTCCGCGCCGGGCAGCGCGTGCAGGGCGGTGCGCAGCCGGGCGACGCTCTGCTCCGCGGCGTCGCTGTCGGCGGCGGCGTCGAGCGTGACGTCCACCCGCACCCGGCCGTCGACGACCTGCGGGTCGCCGCCGGGCCGTCCCGAGGCGGTGACCACGGCGGCCGAGGCGACGCCGTCGGTGGCGCGGGCGGTCGCGAGCACCCGGTCGAGCCGGTCCGCCGCGGCGATGACCACGGTCGGGTTGCCGGAGCCGCCCGGGAAGTGCCGGGCCAGGGTCTGCTGGGCGGTCACGGACGGGGCGTCGTCGACGAAGGTCTCGTCGAGGGCGACGCCCTTGGAGACCAGGGTCGGGGCGAAGACGGCGCACAGCAGCAGGCCGGCCAGCGACACCGCCCAGACCTTGCGGGGCGCCCGGTCGACGAGGGCGGCGACGCGCCGCCACACCCCGTGCCCGCCGGAGGTGCCGTCGGCGGGGCGGGGTGCGGCGGGCCAGTAAGCGGCCCGGCCCAGCAGGACGAGTACGGCGGGCAGGAAGGTGAGCGCCGAGACGACCGCGCAGACGATGCCGATGGCGCCGACGGGTCCGAGCGCCCGGTTGTTGGTGAGGTCGCTGAGCAGCAGCGCCAGCAGGCCGAGCGCGACGGTCGCGGCGCTGGCGACGACGGCTCCCCAGGAGCGGTGCAGCGCGGCCCGGGCGGCGGCGAACCGGTCGGTGTGCCCGGCGAGTTCCTCCCGGAAGCGGGCGGTGATCAGCAGCGCGTAGTCGGTGGCGGCGCCGATGACGAGGATCGAGAGGATGCCCTGCACCTGCCCGTCCACCCGGACCAGGTCGTGGTCGGCGAGGACGTACACGATCGCGCAGGCCAGGCCGAGGGCGAACACGGCGCCGAGGATGATGACGAGCGGCAGCAGGAGGCTGCGGTAGACGAGGAGCAGGATGACCAGGACGGTCACCAGGGCGACGCCGAGCAGCAGCCCGTCGATGCCGGCGAAGGCGTCGGACAGGTCGGCCTGGGAGGCGGCCGGTCCGGCCAGCTGGACCGTGGTGCCCGGGACGCGCTGGGCCGCCGCGCGGATCCGGTCGAGGGTGTCGGGCAGCCGGTCGCCGAGGTCGGGCCGGAGCTGCACTACGCCTTCGAGGGCGACGCCGTCCTCGGAGAGCAGGGCCGGCGACACCTGGCCGACGACGCCGGAGGTGCCGGTGAGGGAGGCGAGGGCGCGGGTGGCGGCGGCCTGCCGGTCCCGCACGGACCCGTCGGCCCCGGCGGTCCAGACGACGATCGCGGGCAGCGTCTCGTCCTGCCGGAACGCCTTCTGGGCGGCGACGACCTCGGTCGACTCGGCGCTGCGGGGCAGGAACGCGGCCTGGTCGTTGGTGGCGACCTCGCCGAGCCGGCCGGCGTAGGGCCCGAGGGTCCCGCCGACGCCCAGCCAGACGACCAGCAGGAGCAGGGGGACTAGGAAGCGGGCTCGGCGTGAGGTGAGGGACATGGTTCTCCTGGCAGCGCGGAAGGTGACGGCAGGTATCTCAAAGATAAACAATCTCAATCATCGAGATATATGCGCGCCGGTCGATCATAGGTGACGCCGCTTCTTCCGTGGCCGGGGACCCGCCGGATGCACCGGACGCGGGCCCGTTCCGCCACCCGGGGCGGTCAGGCGCCGGGGGCCCTGATCGGGATGAGCTCCTCGTTCATGGCCGCCAGGAAGCGCAGCACGACGTCCAGTTCCTCGTCGGTGAAGCGGGCGCGGGCGGCGGCGGCCGCCTGGGCCAGCGGACGGAAGTAGCTGCGCGCGGCGGCCTTGGCGTCGGACGCGTAGTAGAGGTGCACCACCCGGCGGTCGGCGCTCTCGCGCACCCGGCGGATGTGCCCGGCGCGCTCCAGCCGGTCGAGGCAGGCGGTGACGGCGCCCGAGGTCAGTCCCAGGTGCTCGCGCAGCCGTCCGGGGGTCATCGGGTCGTCGGCGTCCAGGATCGCGGCGAGCGCCTGGACGTCGGTGGCGTGCAGGCCCTGTTCGCCGGCGAAACCGTGCACCAGCCGGTTGATCTCGCCGTTCATCCGGCGCAGCCGGACGGCGAGCGTCTGGAGATCCGTCCCGCCGGGCCCGCCCATGGGTCCGCCCATGGGTCCGGCCGCCGCGCGTTCCCGCTGCTGCTCGTCTGCTGTGGTCACGCGGCCAGCCTATAGAAGGCGGTGACCCCGGCCGGATTCACTCGTTTGCCGTAGTGGCATACCACCGTGTCCCCTCACCCGAAAGCGCCCCGTCCCATGCACCTTCGCTCGCTCAGACGTCCCGCGCGCGGTGCCAGGCCGCCGGTCCTGGAGGTCGAGTCCGTCCTCGTCGAGCAGTACGGGGATCTGGTCCGCCTGGCCCACCTCGTCCTGCCCGCCGCCCTCGGCCGCCACCGCCGGGTGGTGGTCGCCCACTCACTGGTGCAGCGGGCGCTGACCGGAGCCCGGCCCGGTGCCGGGGCGGCCGTCCCGGTGCCCCGCCAGGAGCGGCCCGGCGGGGCGCCCGTCGGACAGGCGCTGCTCGTGGCGGTGGTGCGCAGCGCGCTGTCGTACGACCGCGGTCCGCGCCGGCGCCTGGCTCCGCTGCTGCCCCGGCTGCCGCTCGTGGTGGGGCTGCGGCTCTTCCCCCGGTCCGGCGGCGCGGACGAACTCGCGCTCGGCCACCGCCTGTCGGGGGTGTCCGCGGCGGGCCGTGCCGCGTTCCTGCTGCGCACGATGCACGGCCTGTCCGACGACGCCGTGCGCGAGATCCTGACGGCGGCCGGGATGCCGCGTCCCGGCACCGCCCTGCGCACGGCGGACGCGCTCGGCGAGAGCGCGGGGCCGTCGGCCGCCCGGCTGCTGGCGTCGCCGGAGTTCAACGCCTGCGCGCTCCAGGCGAGCCCCACCGACCTGCTGCGGCGCAGGCGCCGGGCGCGGCTGGGCGTGGCCGCCGCGGCGCTCTGCGCACTGACGGCGGCGGGGCTGGCCGTGACCCTGTCCGGGGGCCGGGCGCCCTCCGACGGCGCGCCTACGTCCGCGGCGCGGGCCGCCTACGGTCCGGCGGACCTGCCGCGCACCGGGGAGGCGGTGTGGGACAACACCTCGCGCGTCGACTTCACGGCCTGGCCCGCCCGCGGCTCCCGGCTGCGCGACACGGCCCTGCTCGGCCGGGCCCTGGACACGTGGGCCCACCCGGTCCGCACCGGCTCCCGGCCGGCGCTCGCCCCGGGCACGAGCGCCGACGCCCCCGCCGCCGCGCCCCAGCTGCTGTTCGCGGGCGATGTGGACGGCGGTGCCGTGGTTCTCCTGTACGACGGTGAGCGCCTGGCCCGCTACACCGAGTCCGCGTCCGGGCGGGCCGCGCTGAGCGTGGCCCGGGCCGACCAGGCGGACGTGACGACCTCGGCGGCCGTCGCCCTGACCGCCTCCCGGGGGTCCGCGCGGTATCTGCTGGCACCGTGGGTCGCCGAGGCGCAGACCCGCGACCTGCTGCGCCCGGACGTCCTCGCCCGGCCGCTCGGGGTGGCGCGGAACGGGGTGACCGACCCGGTCCCGGCGGTGCCGGCCGACGGCTGCGCGAGCCGTCCGGTGCTCCAGCTGCGGTCCTCGGAGCGCATCGCCGAGCACCACGCCTTCCTGCTCGCGGGGCTCGGCGACCTCTCCCCCGTCCACCTGACGTACACGCCGCTGCCGGGCCGGGGGAACCCGCCCCGGCAGCCCCGGGAGGCGACGGGCGGGGCCGCGCTGCTGGCCTGGGCGCACCAGGCCTGCGCGCTGACGTCGCTGCGCGGGGCCGGGGTGCGGGCGGTGAACGCGTGGGACTTCGCCGAGCAGGAGCTGCCCGACGGAGGCGGGCAGGCCGTGTGGACGTGCGCCCGCGCGGACTCCTGGCGCGGCCCCGGCGATGTCACGGTGGGCCTGCGCACCAGCCGGGACGGTACGGCCGCGCCGGTGCGCACGGTGGCGCGCGCCCGGTCCACCGCCGCGTGCAGCAGGTTCGGCCAGCATGTCGTGGCCGCGACCGGCTGGCGGTCGCCGCAGGGCCACTGGTTCGTGCTGGCGGCCGGGAGCCGGGCGGTGACCGCCCTGGACGTGACCGGTGACGTCTCCGCCGCGCGGAGCGGCCGCACCCTGGCCCTCCCCGCACCCGAGCGGCCCCGGGTCGCGGTACGGGCCAGGCTCGCCACCGGCCAGGACCTCAACGGCCTGGACCAGCCCGGCTGACGACCACGGCGAGCGCAGGCCCCGCGCCCCTCCCCCGGGGAACCGGGGCCTGCGCCCGCCGACCGCCGACCGCGGTCCGCCGACCACCGGCCACCGGCCACCGGCCACCGGCCACGGTCCGCCGAACACCGACCACCGGCCGTCGCGGGTCCCTGGACGTCGTAGCGCGGTCGAACATCCGCACATATAGATGTAATCTACATACACATCGGAGCGGGGCCTGCGCGGCACGGACGCGGGCGTGGGAGAAGAGGTCGGGTACGAGGGCGTGGACAGCGATCGCACGGGACGCACCGCCGGGCTCCGCTCGGCCAGGACGCTGGCGGAGGCGGGCTGGTTCCCGGCCGTGCTCTTCCTCGGCTTCCTCTTCTGCTTCGCCCCGGCGCTGCACTCGCCCCAGCCCCACCACGCCAAGGTGGTGGTGGCCGGCGCCCGCGAGGCGCAGAAGGTGGCGACGGCGCTGGAGCGGGCGCAGCCCGGCGGTTTCGACGTCTCGGCCGTTCCCGACGCGGCGCACGCGCGCCGGGCGGTGCGCGACCGCTCGGCCGTGGCCGGTCTCGCCCCCGGCGCGCACCCCGTGCTCTTCGTGGCGAAGGCGAACGGCGCCTCGCTGGAGCAGGCGCTGACGAACGCGTTCACCGGCGTCCTCGACGGGCGGTCCGCGCCGCTCGCCGTCCGCGACGTGGCTCCCACCGTCGCCGCGGACCGGATGGGCACCACGCTGGTCTACTTCGGCATCGCCTGGAGCGTGCCGGGGTACATCCTCGCCACCACGCTGCTGCGGGCCGTCGCCTTCGACCGCCGCCGCAAGGTCCTCGCGATCCTGGCCGTCTCGGCACTGTTCAGCGTCGTCGGCTACGGCGTCGGACTGGGCCTGGGGTATCTCCCGCACGCTCCCGCCACCATGCTGCTGGCGTTCCTGCTCACCGCCGCGGTGGCGACGTTCGCCTCGGGGCTTGCGCCGTTCACCCGGCAGTTCTTCCCCTCGGTGGGCATGACCCTCTTCATCGTGCTGTCCATCCCGACCAGCGGCGGAGTGGCGCCGCCCGCGCTGCTGCCGACGTTCTTCCAGTACGTGCACGCGGTGATGCCGCTGGGCAACGCGGTGGACGCTCTGCGGTCGGCGCTGTACTTCGACGGGGCCGGGGTGCTCAGGCCGGTGCTCGTCCTGTGCGGGTGGTTCGCGGCCGGCGCCGCGCTCCTCGGCACGGACTTCCTGCTGCACCGGCGCCGGGCGGTACGGGCGGGGGACGCGCCGGAGGTCGCGGAGCCGCCGGTGGACGATCCGTCCCTGGAGACCCCGGTCCCCACCGCGCTCCCGGTGCACACCCACCACTTCGGCGAGCTCTCGCCCGACCTGGTCGGCACGGTCCACGACGGCGAGCGGCGGCCCGTGCGGAACGCGGCGATCACCGTCCTGGCGCCGAACGGCCGGCACCTGGTGTCCACGTCCACGGACGAGCACGGCGAGTACGCGGTTGCGGGGCTGCCCGAGGGGCACCTCGGCGTGGTGGCGACGGCGCCGGGCCGTGAACCGGTGGCGCTGCGCCGGCTGCTGCGGCCCGGCGAGATCCTGCGCGCCGACTTCGTCCTGCGGGACCAGCCGACCGCCCCCGAGAAGACCACGACCGCCTGACGGCGAAGCCGGCCGGGGCGACGCCCGCACCGACCGACGCGATCCCGACACGCCCGGCCACCGTTCCCCCGTTCCCCCGCTCCCCCGGGCCCGCCTCCCGCCCCCTCGGGCCGGGCTCCCGGGCCGGACTCCCGGGCCGGTCCCCCGCTCCCTCGGGGCAGGCTCCAACTCCCCCAGGCCGGCCTCACGTTCTCCCGGGCCGGGCTCCAACTCCCCGGGACCGAAATCCCGTTCCCTCAGACCGGAATCCCGTTCCCTCAGGCCGGGCTCCGGCTCCCGAGCCAGGCTCCCGCTCCCCCGACCCGAGCCAAGCCCCCTCTCCCCCGACCCGAGCCGGCCCTTCCCCCGGCCCGGGTTCCCGCTCCCCCGGGCCGACCTCGCCCGCATCCGGCAGGCGCGTCCGCACCCGGCAGGCGCGCCCCTGTCCGGCAGGCGCTTCCGTACCCGGCAGGCGTGTCCGTCAGGCCTGGGCTCGGCTCTGCTCGGGTACCGGACCGGCGGGAGCCGTGGCCCGCGGCTCCTGACGGGTGCCGGGCGTGAAGACGGCGGCGGTGACGGCGGCGAGGGCGCAGAACGCGGCGGTGACGAGGAACGCGCGGTCGTAGCCGTCGACCAGGCGGCGTACGCCGTCGGCCGCGGAGGAGGGCGTGCCGTGTGTCGCGGCGACCGTGGTGAGCACGGCGAGCCCGAGGCTCCCGCCGATCTGACGGCCCGCGTTGATGAGACCGCTGAGCAGCCCGGCCTCGTGGGCGGCGGCACCCGAGGTGGCCAGTGAGGTGTTGGCGACCATGCACAGGCCCACTCCGGTGGAGGCCACCAGGGACGGGAGCAGGAAGCCGTCCAGGAAGGTGGAGTCGGCGTGCATGCGGCCGAAGAGCAGCATGCCGGCCGTGCCGAGCACCAGTCCGCCGGTCAGGACCGCCCGGGTGCCGAAGCGGGTGGCGAGCCGTCCGGAGAGCATCGATCCGACGATCGTGCCGAAGCAGAACGGCAGGAACGCGGCGCCCGCCCGCAGCGGCGAGTAGTGCAGCACGTTCTGCAGGAACAGCGAGGCGAAGTAGAACCCGGCGACCGTGGCGGCGCCGATGAACACCACCACGAGGTTGGCGACCCACACCGACCGGGCGCGGAACACCCCGAAGCGCACGAGCGGTTCGGGTGTGCGCAGCTCCCACGCCGTGAAGGCGGCCCCGGCCACGAGTGCGACGGCGAAGGAGGCGAGGGCTCCGGCCGTGCCCCAGCCGTGTTCGCCGGCCCGGATCAGGCCGTTGACCAGCGCGGTGACGGCGACGGTCACCAGGAGCGCGCCGGGCAGGTCGAGCCGGGCGATACGGCTGCCGCGCGCGTCCCGGACGGACAGCCAGGCCAGCACGAGGCCCACCACGACGATCGGGACGTTGACGAACAGCACCCAGCGCCAGGAGAGCCACTCGGTGAGCAGCCCGCCCAGGAGCACCCCCAGCGCGCTGCCGGCGGCGGACACCATGGCCCAGACACCCACCGCCCTGGCCCGCGCCTTGGCGTCGCGGAAGGTGACCATGATGACCGCGAGGCTCAGCGGGGCGAGCAGCGCGCCGGCCAGCCCCTGCCCGGCGCGGGCGGCGACGAGCTGGCCGGGGGTCTGGGCCAGGCCGCCGACGACCGAGGTGACGCCGAAGACGGCCAGGCCGAGGAACATCGCCCGGCGGTGTCCGGCGAAGTCGGCGAACCGTCCGCCGAGCAGCAGCAGTCCGCCGAAGACGAGGGTGTAGGCGTTGACGACCCAGGACAGGGAGCCCGGCGCGAAGCCGAGGTCGGTGGCGATCGAGGGCAGCGCCACGTTCACGACGCTCACGTCGAGGACCACCATCACCTGCGCGACACAGGCCGTGGCGAGGACCAGGCCGGGGCGTGCCGGTCCGGTCCTGGGGTCGGGGCCGGTGCCCGGCGTGGTCCCGGGTTCCGTCTCGGTCATGGCGCACTTCTCCCGTTCGTAGAGGGGCGGATGCCTGTCGGCACCTCGACGCGAACAATGTACGCGTAAGGCTTACCTAACTTCTACCCCGGAACGGAGGTGGCAGGATGACGGGCATGGACAGCCCCACGCAGAGCCAGCCGGAGACCGCCGGCCCCGAGCCCGCGCGCAGGCGGCGCGGAGTGCCGAGGTCGCAGCCGCGGCCGGGGCTGACACCGCAGTCCGTCGCACGGGCGGGGCGCAGGCTCATCGAGCGCGAGGGGCTGGACGCGCTCACCATGCGCGCGGTCGCGGCCGAGCTCGGCACCGCGGCCACCTCGCTCTACCGCCATGTCGCCGACCGGGACGCGCTGCTGCTGGCGATCCTGGAGGACATCGCCGCCCGGCTGCCGGTGGAGGTGCCCGGCGGAACGCCGAAGGAGCGGCTGTTCAACCGGCTGGTCACCGCGCACGACTACATGGCCGAGCACATCTGGGTGCTGCACATCCTGATCCGCGGCGAACTGGTCGCCCGCAACGCCTTCCCGTTCAGCGACGCGTGCCTCGCCGACTTCCTGGCCGCGGGACTCGGCGAGCGCCAGGCGTCGACCGCGTACCGGGCCTGCTGGCACCTCACCATCGGTGAGCTGCTCGGCGAGCACCCGCTCACACCGCCCCGGGAGCCGAGTCAGCGCCGGATCGCCATGGACTCCGTGGATCCCGCCGAACTCCCCGCGCTCGCGCGGGTTCGCGCGGCGGACCGCCGGCAGGGCCGCGACACCTACGCGACAGCGCTCGCCGCCCTGCTGACGGCCTTCCTGTGACCGGGCCCGCCCTCAGCTCAGGGCGAACTGCTGCGCGGTGCTGCCGTTGCAGTCCCAGATCTGCAGCCGGGTGCCGTTGGCGGTGGCCCCGCTCGGCGAGTCCAGACACCTGCCCGACTGCGGGTTGAGCAGCGAACCGTCGGCCTGCTGCACCCACTTCTGACCGCCGACCCCGTTGCAGTCCCACAGCTCCAGCTTGGCGCCGTTCGCGGTGCCGTTGTTCTCGATGTCCAGGCAACGCCCGAGCGTGGACAGGGAGTTGTCGGAGCCGTGGTACCAGTGCTGGTCGATCGCGTACGACTGGCAGTCCCACAGCTGGACGGCGGCGCCGTCGGTGCCCGTGTCGTCGGCGGCGACGTCCACGCAGGCGCCGCCCGGCCCCTTGACCGGACCTCCGCCCTTCACCGAGAACTGCTGCGCGGTGCTGCCGTTGCAGTCCCAGATCTGCAGCCGGGTGCCGTTGGCGGTGGCCCCGCTCGGCGAGTCCAGACACCTGCCCGACTGCGGGTTGAGCAGCGAACCGTCGGCCTGCTGCACCCACTTCTGACCGCCGACCCCGTTGCAGTCCCACAGCTCCAGCTTGGCGCCGCCCGCCGTGCCGTTGTTCTCGATGTCGAGGCAGCGCCCGAGGGTGGACAGCGAACCGTCCGGGTTGTGCGTCCAGTGCTGGTCCTCGGCGTACGTCTGGCAGTCCCACAGCTGGACGGCGGCGCCGTCGGTGCCGGTGTCGTCGGCGGCGACGTCGACGCACTTGCCGCCCGGGCCGACGACCGTGCCCTGCGGGCCGCCCGGCACGTCGGTCCGGCCGCTGTACCCGACGGAGACCACGTTGGCCTGGACGGCGTTCTCGGCGGCGTCGGTGGGATAGCCCGAGACCATGACCCCTTCGAAGAAGGTGCCCCGGTTCCAGTTGCTGTTGTCGCCGCCGATGCCCAGGATGATGCCGCCTTCCTGCTGCATGGGCTGGTAGCCGCCCCGGGTCGGCAACGCCCCGTCCCACCAGGTACTCAGGGCGCCGGACAGGGAGTTGCCGCCCTTGAGCGCGTATCCGGTCTGGCCGTTGTTCTTCAGTACGGCGGTGACGAAGGTGCTGCCGTTGCCCTGGTTCGCGGTGTTGGAGCCGTTGTCGCCCTGGAACATGCCGTTCTCCAGGTCCGCCTCCACCCAGGGGCCGTTACCGGTGCACGGCGCGAAGTAGCAGGTGGTGGCGATGGACACGGCGTCCATGTGGCCGTTGCCGGTGTCGGCCGGGGTGCTCTCGGCGTTGCCGTAGTCGAAGCAGCAGGCGGAGCCGACATGGGTGCCGCTGGCCACCATGTAGGCGCCCTCGGGCTGGCCGTTGACGGCGACGCCGGAGGCGACCCCGGTGTAGCGGTAGCCGACGCCGGGCGAGATCCACAGCCCGTACACCTTGTGGCCGCCCGCGGTGACGGCGATCTCGGAGGCGTCGGCGCCTCGGTCGGCGCCGGTGCCGGCGGTGCCGGCCGGGCCGGGGGTGAGGTCGTTGTGCCGGCCGCTCTGGTCGTAGATCCTGGTGATCCGGCAGCCGCCGCTGTTCGTGCAGAACGCGTCCTGAGCCGCCGCGTTCGCGTATCCGCCCTGGGCCAGGGTCCCGATGTCGGCGGTGGCGCCGTCCGAGACCCGGGTCACCTGGTAGAGCGGGCCGGAGTAGGAGGAGAGCAGTGCGCGGGTGACGCTGTGCGCGGCGACGCACGGGGTGCCGGCCGCCGCGTAGATGTCGCACGGCAGCGAGCCGGCGGCCTGGGAGGAGGCGGGAAGCCCGAGCAGCATGCCGAGCGCGAGGGCGAGGGCGGAGATCCACGCTATTGGCGAGAGCATGACATTCCGGGCGGACAAGGGTCTGTGCACGGCAAGTCCCTTTCGAGGCTGGAAGATCGACTCGGCCCGCGAACCTACGCACCCTGTTCGACCCCGTCAACATGTGTTTCCTTTTTTGGTACAGACCACAGCGGAGACGCGAACTGCTGTCCGTACGTGTGGGATTGGCGGCCCTTCGCCGGTCGCGCGTTGGTCCCAAGGAGTGACGACCGGCCGGGCGGAGGTCATTAGGGTCGGGCCCATGACGGACGTTCCCCTGTTCAGGCGTTTCGGTCCGCGTGCGCGGGGTGCGGACGCCGGACTCGTGCTGGTGGCCCTGACTCCGGCGGTGCTGATGCAGCCGAGCGCCGACGGGTCCGCGCTCGGCTGGTGGCTGCTGATCGGGCTGGACACGGTGACCGGGGCCGCCCTGCTGCTGCGCCGCAGGTGGCCGTTGACCGTCTTCCTGGTCGTCCTCGCGGCGCTGGTGACGAGCGTCGTCCTCGGCGCCGCGCACGGGACCCGGCTGTCCTCCCTGGCCGCGCTCGCGCTGGCGGTCTCCCTCTACAACGTCGGCAGCCGCTCCGGCGACGGCCGGCGCACGGTCGTCGCCATGTGCTGTGCCGCCGTGGTGGTCGTGACCGGCACCTGGGTCAACCACCTCACCGCCGGGCCCGAGTACCAGGCCGGTTCGGACGTGCTCGCCGTGCTCGCCGCGCTGCCGCCGGCCTGGGCGCTCGGCAACACGGCGCGCGCCCACCGCGCCAGTCTGGGCACCGCCGCCCGGCGGGTGGACGCCATGGCCCGCGAGCACGAGCTGCGCGCGCAGCAGGCCGCCCAGCGGGAACGGGTGCGGATCGCCGGGGAGATGCACGACGTCGTCGCGCACTCCCTCACCCTGCTCGTGGTGCGCGCGGAGACGCTGCGCGCCCGGGGCGCCGAACTGCCCGACTGGGCACGCCCCCAGATCGACGGACTCGCGGTGGCCGGCCGGCAGGCGGGCGGCGAACTGCGCGACCTGCTGCGGGTGTTACGCGGCCCCGAGGACGACGCGCCGCTGCAACCCCTGCCGGGGCTGGGCGAGTTACCCGAACTCCTCGACCGCGGCCGGGCCGCCGGTGCCCGGATCGACGCCCGCGTCGACGTGCCGGGGGAACTGCCCCGGCCGGTGCAGCTGACCGTCTACCGCGTCGTCCAGGAGGCGCTCACCAACGCCCGCCGGCACGCGCCGGGGGCGACCGTGCGGGTCACCGTCCGGGCCGGTGCGGACGGGGTGCGCTGCGAGGTGGAGAACGCGCCGCCCGCGGCCCCCGGAGACACCGGCTGGGGCGCCGGGCTCGGCCTGGTCAGCATGCGCGAACGGGTCGAGGCCCTGGGCGGCCTGCTGCGGGCCGGGCCGACCCCGCAGGGCGGGTTCCGGGTGACGGCGACGCTGCCGCCGGGCGGGACACCCCTGGACGCCGCCCGTGTCTGACACCACCAGCGTCCTCGTCGTGGACGACGAGCGGATCATCCGCGAGGGACTGGCCGCGATCCTCGGCGTCCAGAACGGCGTGTCCGTCGTCGGCACCGCCGGGGACGGCGAGGAGGCCGTCGAGCTGTGCGTCCGGCTCCGGCCCGACGTGGTCATGCTGGACATCCGGATGCCCCGCCACGACGGCCTGTGGGCGCTGCGGGAGCTGGGCCGGCGCGGCCTCCTGGGCCCCGGCCGCGCCCAGGTGCTCGTGCTGACCACCTTCGGCCTCGACGAGTACGTCGACCAGGCCCTCGCGGCGGGCGCGGCCGGGTTCCTGCTCAAGAGCAGTTCCTACGAGGAGCTGACGGCCGCGGTGCGCGCCGCGGCGGCCGGGCAGCGCACCCTGAGCCCCGCCGTCACCGAACGCATCATCGAGAGCCACCTCGCGGCCCGGCGGCAGCCGGACCCCGGCGACCTCGACCGGCTCGCCGACCTCACCTCCCGGGAGCGGGACGTCCTCCGGCTGGTCGGCGACGGGCTGAGCAACGCGGAGATCGCCGACCGGCTCGTCGTCAGCCTCCACACGGTCAAGACGCACGTCAGCCGCATGCTCGCCAAGACCGGCTGCCAGAGCCGCGCACAGGCGGCGGTGCTGGCCCGCCGCACCCTGCGCTGACACGACGGCCGCCCGGGTCACTCCTTGGTGTGATGCCGGGCCGGTGCCGGTCCGCCGAGGGAGTGACCGGCAGGCCGCGAAGCGAACGACAACGAGTGACGATCCGCGGCGCGATTCCCGGCTGAATGGGTGCTGCGCGGCAGTGGGCCGCGTGGCACCCCGGCGGTCCGAGAGCGGCGCGACCGGGAGGCCGAGCAGCCGAGAAGCGGAAGAAGACGAGATGACGAGGGAACGCGGCGGGGCGACCGTGCGCATAGCCCGCTGGAGTGCGACACACCCGTGGTGGGCGGTCTGTGCCTGGGTGCTGTTCGTGGTGCTCTGCGTCGGCGCGGGTGCCGCGGTGGGCACCAGGACCGACGACATGGGTCTGGCGACGGGAGAGGCGCTGCGGGCCGCCGAGATCGAGGACGGGGCCGGACTGACCGCCCCGGCCGTGGAGAACGTGCTCATCACCGCCCGTTCCGGCGCCCTGGACGGGCCGAGCGCGCGGCGGGCCGCGGCCGACGTACGGGCCCGCCTGGCGAAGCTGCCGCAGGTCGACGAGGTCGCCGAGGCCGTGACCGCGCGAAACGGCTCGGCGCTGCTGGTCCGGGCGACGATGGCGGGCGACGCCGACGACGCCGACGCGCGGGTCCGGCCGCTGCTGGACGCGACCGAAGCCACCGCGGGGGCCTTTCCCGCACTCCGGGTCGAGGAGGTGGGCGACGCCTCGATGAGCGCCGCGCTGGACAGCCGCCTCAACGGCGACTTCCACAAGGCGGAGCTGGTCAGCATCCCCGTCACCCTCGCCATCCTGCTGGTGGCGTTCGGGGCGCTGCTCGCGGCGGGCGTCCCCGTGCTGCTGGCGCTGTCGTCGGTGGGCGCGGCCATCGGGCTCTCCGCCCTCGCCTCCCGGCTCGTCCCCGCGACCGACGTGCTGGACAGCGTGATCCTGCTCATCGGCATGGCCGTGGGCGTGGACTACTCGCTCTTCTACCTCAGGCGCGACCGCGAGGAACGGGCGCTGGGCCGGGACCGGATCGACGCCGTGGAGATCGCGGCGGCCACCTCCGGGCACGCGGTGGTGGTCTCCGGTCTCGCGGTGTCGGTCGCCATGTGCGGGATGTTCGTCTCGGACAGTTCGACGTTCCACTCCCTGGCGATCGGCGCGATCCTGGTGGTGGCCGTGGCGGTCCTCGGTTCGGTGACGGTGCTGCCCGCCCTGCTGGCCGGACTTGGCTCCCGGCTGGAGCGCCCGAGGGTGCCGCTGGTCTGGCGCCTGACGGCGCGTCAGCGGGATGCGGGACGCTTCTGGCCGGCGGTGCTGCGTCCCGCCCTGCGCCGGCCCGCCGCGACCCTCACGGTCTCGGTCGTGGCCCTGCTGGCGCTGGCCGCCCCCGCCACCGGCATGAAGCTGAAGCTCCTCGACGACTCCGACCTGCCCCGCACCCTCCCCGTCATGCAGAGCTACGACCGCCTCACCGCCGCGTTCCCCGCCACCGGCTCCTCGTCGCTGCGCGTGGTGGTACGGGCCCCGGCCGCGGAGGCCGCCCGGGTCGGCAGGGCGCTGACCGCGCTGGCCGGGGAGGCGGCCGGGCAGCCGCTGTTCACCGAGGACCAGACGGCCCGGCCGCGGACCTCGGCGGACCGTACGGTGACCACCGTCGACCTGGGAGTGGGCCACCGGGCCGGCACCGCCGACGCGAAGCGCGCCCTCGACCTGCTGCGCGGACGGCTGCTGCCACGGGCGCTGAACGGGGTCGAGGTCACCGAGCACGCGGTGGGCGGTCCGGTCGCGCTGACCGCGGACTTCACCGACGACGCCACGGAGGCGATGCCCTGGGCGATCGGCTTCGTCCTGCTGCTCACCCTGGTCATGCTGATGGCGGTCTTCCGCTCGCCGGTCGTCGCGCTCACCGCGATCGCCCTCAACACCCTTTCCGCCGGGGCCTCCTACGGTCTGCTGACCCTGGTCTTCCAGCACCACTGGGCCGAGGGGCCGCTCGGCTTCCGCTCCAACGGCGCGATCGTGACCTGGCTCCCGCTGTTCCTGTTCGTCGTGCTCTTCGGGCTGTCGATGGACTACCACATCTTCGTGGTCAGCCGGATCCGGGAGCTGGTCGGTCAGGGGGTGCCCACCCGGCAGGCGGTGGCCCGGGGCATCACCGGTTCGGCGGGCACGGTCACCAGCGCGGCCGTGGTCATGGTCGCCGTGTTCGCGATCTTCGCGACGCTGTCCACGCTCGACATGAAGCAGCTCGGCGTGGGCCTCGCCGCGGCGATCCTGCTGGACGCGACGGTCATCCGCGCGGTGGTGCTGCCGTCCGCGATGATCCTCCTGGGCCGATCGAACTGGTGGACCCCGCGCTTCCTCGCCCGTCCCGAGACCCCCACGGCTCCCCGGGACCGGTTGCCCACCCCGGTCTGATCCACGTTCGGACCGCTTCGGCCCCCACCCGCCCGAGCCGGGCAGCACCGGCCCGGGCGGGTCGTCGGCGCGGTCGGCGCAGGAGTCTTGACCCCGGAGATACAACTCAATAGTTTCAGTATCATCGACTCACCGGCCGGCGCCAGGAGGGATCACCCATGGGCCGCTACCGTCGGCTGCGCCGCATCCGGCAGATGGACCCGCAGCGGGACTTCGAGCAGATCTACCGGTGGATCGTCCACTACGAGTTCCCGAACGACTATCTCCACGGGACGTCGATCGCGTTCCTGCGCGACTACGGCGTCCCCCGCATCTCCAGACTCCTGGACCGCACCCAGGAGTTCGAACGAGCGGGCCAGAAGCGCTACGACGACACGGTGCTGATCTCGTACGAGATGGTCCGCGAGGGGATGGACTCGGAGCACGGCCGGGCGGCCGCCCGCCATCTGAACCGCATACACGGCCGTTACCGGATCCCGAACGAGGACTTCCTCTACGTGCTGGCCACCACCGTGGTGGGACCGAAGCGGTGGATCGACGAGTACGGGTGGCGGCGCCTGTCCGAGCAGGAGACCGAGAGCCTGGCGCTGGTGGGCAGGCGGATGGGCGAGATGATGGGCATCTCCGGTCTGCCGGACGGCTACGCCGCGTTCGAACGCCTCCACGACGACTACGAACGCGAGATGTTCGCCTACGACCCCGCCAACCGCAGGGTCGCCGCGGCCACCCTGCGGATCATGGCCGCGTGGTACCCGTCGCCGTTACGGCGTACCGCGTCCCGCGTCGCCCTCGCCGTGCTGGACGAACCGCTGCTGGCGGCGCTCGGCTTCCGGCCCGAGCCGCGCCGGCTGCGGACCGCGGTCCACCGGGCGCTGCGCGCCCGGGCCCTGCTGATCCGGCTGCTGCCCGCGCGGCCGGAGCGGTTCCCGCGCAGACCCCAGGCGCGCACCTACCCGTTCGGCTGGACCCTGGACGACCTGGGTCCGCACTGGGCGCACACGCGCCCGCCGGCCCCGCTCCAGGACGAGACGCCGCAGGAACGGGCCGGCGCTCCGGCGCGGCCGTCCGCCCCCGACGCCCGCCCCCAGGAGACCCCATGACCGACACCACCCCGGCCGCCGCGGCACGGCCCGCTTCCTTCACCACGCACTCCCCCGCGACGGGCGAGCCGATCGCCACGCACCCGGTGCACGGCCCCGAGGAGGTGGCCCGCGCCGTGGCCCGGGCCCGCGCCGTCCAGAGCGGCTGGGCGGCACTGTCCGCGTCCCGGCGCAGGCAGCACCTGCTGCGCTGGAAGAAGGCCCTCGCCACCGACCTGGACGCGGTGGCCCGCACCATCGCCGAGGAGACCGGGAAGCCGGCCGGTGACGCCGCGCTGGAGGTCGTCCTCACCCTGGAGCACCTCGGCTGGGCCGCCCGCAACGCGCGACGCGTGCTGCGCCGGCGAAGGGTGGGCACGGGGGTGTTCACCCTCCACCAGCGGGCTTCGCTGGTGCACCGCCCGCTCGGCGTGGTCGGGGTGATCGGCCCCTGGAACTATCCCCTGTACACACCGATGGGCTCCATCGGCTACGCCCTGGCCGCGGGGAACGCCGTGGTCTTCAAGCCCTCCGAACTGACACCGGGCACCGGCGTCCTGCTGGCCGAGCTCTTCGACGCCGCCGTGCCCGCGTACGCCGGGCTGCTCACCACCGTCACCGGAGCGGCGGCCACCGGGGACGCCCTGGCCCGGTCCGGGGTCGACAAACTGGCGTTCACCGGATCGCCGGGCACGGCCCGCAAGGTGATGGCGGTGTGCGCCGGGACGCTCACCCCGTTCCTCGCGGAGTGCGGCGGCAAGGACGCCGTGATCGTCGCCGCGGACGCGGACCTGGACGCGGCGGCCGACGCCATCGCGTGGGGCGCGCTGAGCAACGCGGGGCAGACCTGCGCGGGCGTGGAGCGCGTCTACGCGGTGCGCGGGATCCACGAGGCGCTGTGCGAACGGGTGGTGGAGCGGGCCGGGGCGCTGCGCCCGGGGGCCGAGGCGGGCGCCCCGTACGGCCCGATGACCCTGGCGGGCCAGGCCGCGGTCGTCGAACGGCATGTGAGCGGCGCGGTCTCGGCGGGTGCGAAGGCCCTGCTGGGCGGGCCCGACTCGGTGCGCGCCCCGTACGTGACGCCGGTCGTGCTGACCGCAGTCCCGGAGGACGCGGCGGCGATGACCGAGGAGACCTTCGGGCCGGTGGTGGCGATCAACGCGGTGGCGGACCTGGACGAGGCGGTGGCGCGGGCCAACGCCTCGCGGTACGCCCTCGGTGCCGCGGTGTTCTGCCGGAGCGGGCGCGCCGGTGCGGCGATCGCGGCCAGGCTGCGGGCGGGGGCGGTCTCGGTCAACTCGGTCCTGGGTTTCGCGGCGGTGCCCGCGCTGCCGTTCGGCGGTTCGCAGGACTCCGGCTTCGGACGGATCCACGGCGCCGAAGGGCTGCGCGCGTTCACCTCCGTGCAGTCCACGACGGTGCAGCGGTTCACCCCGCCGATCGCGCTGACCTCCTTCGCGGTCCCGGCGGCCACCCGGGAGCGGGCGGTGCGGACGGCCCGGGCGCTGCACCGGCGCCGCTGACCGTCCGCTCAGGCGTCCAGCAGCGGGGCCAGGTAGCGGCGGGCGAAGGCCCGCGCCTGGTCCTCGTCCTCCATCTCGATACAGCTGGCGGGGTTGAGCAGGAACGACACAGCGACCCGCACCATCAGCTCGGCGACCGGGCGCGGGTCGTCGCCGGGACGGCCCTCGGCCTGCTGCGCCCGGCGCAGATGGACCGTCAGGTACTCGACGGTGGCGGAGAGCGAGGAGCTGCCGCGCACGGTCAGGTAGGGCAGCACCAGTTCGGGTTCGAGGCGCAGCAGTCCGCCGTAGAGCGGATGGGCGCGGGTGTGGCGCAGGGCCACCACGAAGCCCTCGACGACCCGCTCCTTCATGGTCGGCAGCGCCGCCACCGCGGCGTCCAGCCGCTGGAAGAACCGGCTGAGCTCGCGCAGCAGGGTGTCCTCGACCAGCTTGTCCTTGGTCTGGAAGCGCCGGTAGACGGTGACCCGGGAGACGCCGGCGCGCTTGGCGACGTCGTCCATCGAGGAGCGGCGCAACCCCAGGAGGGTGAACTGCTCCAGTGCCGCGTCGAGGATCCGGCGCGCCGTTTCGTCCGTCGGCTGCGGCTCGGCGAGGGCCCGGGCGAGCCACGAGTCGTTCGTGTCAGTTCGCATGGTGCTCCTCAGGATACGGCGAACACCTCCCGGAGATGCTCTGATACATATAGCATCTCTTTGTAACTCACCTGTGTGCCCGCCCCTGACCGAGCCGCCGACCGGCAGACGGATCCCGGAGGACCTGATGGGCAGTCGACTCACCGAGGAACAGGCCGCCTTCGCCGCGGCCGTGCGTGACCTCGCCAAGCGCGAGTGCGGCACCCGGGAGCAGCGCGACGCGCTGACCGGGGGCGGCCGCGAGGCCCACCATCCCGAGCTGTACGCGAAGCTGGCCCATCTGGGCTGGCTCGGGGTGTGCCTGCCCGAGGAGTACGGGGGATCCGGCGGCGGACTGGCCGACGCCTGCCTCTTCCTGGAGGAGACCTCGTACGGGATGGTCCCCTGCGGCGGCTTCGTCACCACCGTCATCGCCGCGAAGGCGTACGAGCGGTTCGGCAGCGGGCGGCAGCGGCGGGAGGTGCTGGGCGGTGCCGTGCGCGGCGAGGTCCTGGCCATCGCCATGTCGGAGCCGGGGGCCGGGTCGGACGTCGGCGCGCTGCGCTGCCGCGCCCGCCGGGAGCGGGACGGCGGCTGGGTCGTCGACGGCCAGAAGACCTGGATCTCCAACGCGCACCTGGCGAAGAGCATCCTGCTGGTGGCCCGCACCGGCGAGGACAAGCACGGCGGGCTGACCATGTTCCACCTGCCCGCCGACACGCCCGGGGTGGAGGTGCGGGGCATCGAGACGATGCGCGGCCGGGAGGTCAACGACGTCTTCCTGACCGGCGTCCGGCTGCCCGCGGACGCGGTCGTCGGCGAAGTGGACAACGGCTGGCGGCAGTTGATGGCCGGGCTGAACCACGAGCGGCTCTTCCTGGCCGCGAACATGCTGGGCCTGGCGCGCCGCGCCTTCGACGACGCCGTCGCCTACGTCCGCCACCGCGAGCAGTTCGGGCGGCCGGTCGGCTCCTTCCAGGCGCTGCGGCACCGGGTCGCCGATCTGGCCACCGAGATCGAGTGCACCCGGCTGCTGGTGCGCGAGGTGGCGCTGGACTGCGACGCGCGGCCCGAGGAGGTGTTCCCGCGCGAGGCGTCGATGGCCAAGCTCAAGGCCACCGAGACCGCCAAGCGGGCCGCTCTGGAGGGCATGCAGATGATGGGCGGCTACGGCTACACCACGGAGTTCGACATGGAGCGCCACCTGCGGGCCGCGGTCGCCTCCACGATCTACGGCGGGACCAGCGAGATCCAGCGGGACGTCATCGGCAGGACCTACGGACTCTGAGCGGCGCCTGACGTGACGCGCCGGCCGGCCGTCCCCGGGCGGGCGGGGGCGGGCGGCCGGCTGCGCGCGGAGCGGGCTACGGGTCAGTCCTGGTAGAGCCCGGACAGCAGGTCGGCGTACTTGTCCCGGATGACCCGGCGCCGCATCTTCAGCGACGGCGTCAGCTCGCCGGTCGCCGGGCCCCACTCCTCGGCCAGCAGCTCGTACCGCTTGACCTGCTCGGTGCGGTTGAGCCGGGTGTTCGCGGCGGCCACCGCGCGGTCCACCTCCGCCCGGACGGCGGGGTGTCCGGCCAGCCCCGCCGGTCCGCCCGGCGCCTCGACGCCGTTGGCCGCGGCCCAGGCGGGGGCGGTCTCCGCGTCCAGCACCAGGAGGGCGACCAGGTAGGAGCGGTCGTCGCCGTGCACCATGGCCTGGCCGATCAGCGGGTGTTCCTTGAGCGCGTTCTCCACCAGGGCCGGGGAGACGTTCTTGCCGGTCGAGGTGACGATCATCTCCTTCTTCCGGTCGGTGAGCCAGAGGTAGCCGTCCTCGTCGACGCGGCCGATGTCGCCGGTGGCCAGCCAGCCGTCGGCGTCGAGAGCGGACCGCACCGAGCCGTCCGGCTGGAGGTAGCCGGAGAACACCGAGGAACCCCGCACCAGGATCTCGCCGTCCGCCGCGACGCGGATCTCCACGGACTCCACCGGGCGGCCCACCGAGCCGAGCCGGAAGCCGGTGCGCGGGCTGTTGCCGGTGGCCACGCCGGTGGTCTCGGTCAGCCCCCAGGCGTCCATGACGACGATGCCGAAGCCGGCCCAGAACCGCACCACGTCGACCGGCATCGGCGCCGACGCGCTCGCCGACCAGGTCACCCGGTCCAGGCCGCCCGCCGCCAGCAGCGGCAGCAGCACCTCCGCCCGGACCCGCGCGTAGCTCTCCTCCAGCCCGGCGGGCGGTGTGCCGCCGCGCTCGCGGTACCCGACGTGCTCGCGGGCGACCTCGAACGCCCCCTCGATGACGGCCCGTTGGCCGTCCGGCATCAGCGAGAGCACGCCCCGTACGGCGGCGGCCAGCTTCTCCCAGATCCGCGGCACGCCGAAGAACTGCGCGGGGCGCACCTTGCGCACCACCGCGCCGACGCGTGTCGGGTCGGCGCACAGGTACACGTGCGAGGCCCGGTGACAGGGCAGGTAGATGCCCAGCATCCGTTCCGCGATGTGGGCGAAGGGGAGGTAGCAGATGTGCTCGACGTGCGGGGGCAGCTCCACCACCGCGTCCAGTGCCCGGGCGTTGGACATCACCTGGCGGTGGGTCAGTACGACGCCCTTGGGCTCGCCGGTGGTGCCCGAGGTGTAGACGACGGTCAGCGGGTCCTCGGGGCGGGCGGTGTCCAGTTCCTTGGCGAACCGCTCCGGAACCGGTTCGCCGAGCAGGGCGGCGTACGGGAGGTGGGCGCCCTCCGTGCCCTCCGTGCCCTCCTCGACCACCACCAGGCGCTCCAGCGGGGTGCCGGTGTCGGCCAGCGGGGCCGCCCACACGGCCGCCTGCTCCGGTCCCTCCACCACGGCGAGGCGGGCACGGCAGTTGCGGGCGATGTGGGTGATCTGCCCGGGGGCCGCGGTGCCGTAGACACTGACCGGGACCGCGCCGAGGCGGACCAGGGCCAGGTCGGACAGCCAGTGCTCGGGCCGGTTGGCCATCATCAGCAGCACGTGGTCGCCGCGGCCGACACCGAGGGCGCGGTAGCCGGCCGCGAGTCTGCCGGTGTGTTCGTGGATCTCCGCCCAGCTCAGCGTCGTCCAGTCGCCGTCCGGGTCCGCCGACTGCCAGGAGAGGCCGGGGAGTTCGGGGAACGCGTGGGCGTTGTGGGCGAGCAGCTGGGGCAGGGTCCGGTCGGCCGGGTCGTCGGGCAGGTCGCCGTTGGTACGGGGGGCCGGGGTCATCGGGGCCTCCTTGCGGGTCGGAGGGGAGCGTCTGGGCGGAGCGTGTCGCGCGCGGAACCGGGTGGAGCCGGGTGCAGCCGGGTGGAGCGGGCCCCGACCCGGCCGGGACCTCGGAGAAGAGGGCCCTGGCCGAGGGGAACGGGGGTGTTGCTCAGGACGTGGCGTGCCGGTGACGGCGTGCCGTGCCGCCGGGACGTGGCGGGCCGGCCACGACGTACAGCGCTGCCGAGGACGTGCCGTGCCGGTGACGGCGTGCCGGACCGCCGGGACGTGGCCTGCCGGTGACGGCGTGCCGAGCTGCCGAGGACGTGGCCTGCCGGTCGCGACGTACAGCGCTGCCGAGGACGTGCCGTGCTCTGGTCAGGGCCTGCCGTCGGCCGCGGGGGCGTCAGGGTGCCCCGGGGCCGGGTCAGGCGTCGGTGAAGGTCTCGCCCTGTTCTGCCTTGCGCAGCAGCAGTTCCGGCGGGGCGAAGCGTTCGCCGTGCTTCGCGGCCAGCTCCCGCGCGCGGGTCACGAAGCCGGGCAGCCCGCCCTCGTAGCCGTTGACGTACTGGAGCACGCCGCCCGTCCACGGCGGGAAGCCGATGCCGAGCAACGAGCCGATGTTGGCGTCCGCGACCGAGACCAGCACGCCCTCCTCCAGGCAGCGCACCGCGTCCAGCGCCTCGGCGAAGAGCATCCGCTCCATCGTCTCGGTCAGGTCGGCGGGCTGCCGCGCGGGATCGGTGAAGTGCTCGCGCAGTCCCGGCCACAGCCCGGCGCGCCTGCCGTCGGCGTAGTCGTAGAAGCCCGCGCCGCCGGACCGTCCGGGGCGGCCGAACTCGTCGATCATGCGGTCCACCACCGCGTCCGCGGGGTGCGCCTGCCACGCGCGGCCCGACGCCTCGACCGCTCGGCGGGTCTCCTCGCGGATCCTGCGCGGGAGGGTGAGGGTGAGCTCGTCCATCAGGCTGAGGACCTTGGCCGGGTAGCCGGCCTGGGCGGCGGCCTGCTCGACGGAGGCCGGTTCGATGCCCTCGCCGACCATGGCGACGCCCTCGTCGATGAAGCGGCCGATGACCCGGGAGGTGAAGAAGCCGCGCGAGTCGTTCACCACGATCGGGGTCTTGCGGATCCGCCGCACCAGGTCGAAGGCGCGCGCCAGCGCCTCCTCCCCCGTCCTTGCGCCCTTGACGATCTCCACCAGCGGCATCCTGTCGACCGGCGAGAAGAAGTGCAGGCCGATGAAGTCCTGCGGACGCTCCACGCCCTCGGCGAGGACGGTGACGGGCAGCGTGGAGGTGTTCGAGCAGAGCAGCGCGTCCGGGGCGACGACGTCCTGGATCTCCTGGAACACCTTGAGCTTGAGGTCCGTGTCCTCGAACACGGCCTCGATCACCGCGTCACAGCCGGCCAGGTCCCGGACCTCGGCGGTCGGGGTGATGCGGGCCAGCAGGGCGTCCGCCGCCGCCCGGGTCGAACTGCCGCGGGCGACGGCCTTGGCGCACAGCTTCTCGGAGTGGGCCCTGCCCCGCGCGGCCGCCTCGGCGGATACGTCCTTCAGCACGACGTCGATACCGGCCGCGGCGCAGGAGTGGGCGATACCGGCGCCCATCATGCCCGCGCCGAGCACGGCCACCTTGGTGACCTCGCGCGGTGCGACGCCCCGCGGGCGGCCGGCGCCGGAGTTGACCGCCTGAAGGTCGAAGAAGTACGCCTGGATCATGTTCTTGGTGATCTGCCCGGTGACCAGTTCGGTCAGGTGGCGGGCTTCCACCAGGAAGGACGTGTCCACGTCGACCTGGGAGCTCTCCACGGCCGCGGCGAGGACGCTGTGCCGGGCCGGGTACGGGGCGCCGCCCGTCCGTTTCTTCAACAGCGGAGTGAAGGAAGGGAGTTGTGCGGCGAGCTCCGGGGTCGAGGGGGTGCCGCCGGGGATGCGGTAGCCGGGGGCGTCCCAGGGCTGCGCGGACCGCGGGTGGGCGTCGATGAACGTCCTTGCCCTGGGGAGGAGTTCGTCCGGGCTCGCGGCGATCTCGTCGACCAGGCCGGCCGCCAGGGCGCGCGCCGGTCCGTACCGGCCGCCTTCCAGGAGGACCTTCCGCAGGGCCTCCGCGACGCCGAACATCCGCACCGTGCGGGTCACTCCGCCGCCGCCCGGCAGCAGGCCCAGGGTGACTTCGGGGGATCCGACTTGGGCGGCGGGGCTGTCCAGCACCACCCGGTGGTGGCAGGCGAGCGCGATCTCGTAACCGCCGCCCAGCGCGGCTCCGTTGATGGCGGCGACGACCGGCCTGCCCAGTGTCTCCAGGACGCGCAGCGAGCGCTTGACCCGCATCCCCGCCTCGAAGGAGGCGCCCGCGGTCTCGGGTGTGACGGCGATCAGGTCGCGCAGGTCGCCGCCGGCGAAGAAGCTCTTCTTGGCGGAGGTGACGATGACGCCCCGGACCGTGTCACGGTGGGCCGCCAGCCGTGCCGCGACGGCGTCCAGCGAGTCGATGAACGCGGCGTTCATGGTGTTGACGGACTGGTCGGGGTCGTCGAGGACGAGGGTGACGACGTGGTCGTCGGACTCTTCCCAGCGGATGGTGGAGGGGCGTGCGGTGGTGTCCATGACTGGTGTCTCCCGTGGAGGCGGAGGGCTGCGGAGGCGGTCGGCGGGTCAGAGGCGCTCGACGACGGTGGCGATGCCCATGCCGCCGCCGACGCACAGGGTGGCCAGCCCGTACCGCAGGTCGCGGCGCTCCAGTTCGTCCACGAGGGTGCCGAGGATCATCGCGCCGGTGGCGCCCAGCGGGTGCCCCATGGCGATGGCGCCGCCGTTGACGTTCACCCGGTCCAGGTCCAGCCCCATGTCCTTGACGTAGCGCAGGACGACGGCCGCGAACGCCTCGTTGATCTCGACCAGGCCGAGGTCGCCGACGGTCAGCCCGGCCTTGGCGAGGGCCTTGCGGGAGGCGGGCGCGGGGCCCGTCAGCATGATGGTGGGATCGGCCCCGGACACGGCCGCGGAGACGATCCTGGCCCGTGGGGTCAGGCCGTGGCGCTCGCCGGCCTCCCGGCTGCCGATCGCGACCAGGGCGGCGCCGTCGACGATGCCGGAGGAGTTGCCCGCGTGGTGGACGTGGTCGATGCTCTCCACCCAGTGGTACTTCTGCAGCGCCACCGCGTCGAACCCCGCCCGTTCGCCGGGCCCGGCGAAGGAGGGCCTGAGCGCGGCCAGGCTCTCGGCGGTGGTGCCGGGCCGCATGTGTTCGTCCCGGTCGAGGACGGGGAACCCGTTGCGGTCCCGCACGGGGACGACCGAGCGGTCGAAGCGCCCGTCCTTCCAGGCAGCGGCGGCCCGCTCCTGGGAGAGCGCGGCGTAGGAGTCCACGTCGTGCCGGGAGAACCCCTCCAGGGTGGCGATCAGGTCGGCGCCGATGCCCTGCGGGACGAAGCCGGTGGCGTGGCTGGTGGTCGGGTCCAGCGCCCAGGCGCCGCCGTCGCTGCCCATCGGCACCCGCGACATGGACTCCACCCCGCCCGCCAGGACCAGGTCCTCCCAGCCCGAACGGACCTTGGCCGCCGCCATGTTGACGGCTTCGAGCCCGGAGGCGCAGAAGCGGTTCTCCTGCACGCCCGCCACCGTGTCCGGCAGACCCGCGAGGACCGCGGCGGTACGGGCGATGTCGGCGCCCTGGTCTCCGAGGGGGCTGACCACGCCGAGGACGATGTCGTCGACCGCCGCCGGGTCGAGGTCCGGGAAGCGGCGCAGGGTCTCCCGGACGAGGCCGACGACCAGGTCGATCGGCTTGGTGCCGTGCAGGGCCCCGTCGGCCTTGCCGCGACCGCGCGGGGTGCGGATCGCGTCGTACACGTACGCTTCGGTGCTCACCTTGGGTGCCTTCCATGTCGGGTCGGGAGGAGGCCGCGGGCGCGACACGCGCGTCGCCGCACGCGGTCGGCCCGGGCTCAGCCGAGCAGCGAGCGGCCGATGATCTCCTTCATGATCTCGGTGGTGCCGCCGTAGATGGTCTGGACGCGGCTGTCGAGGAACGCGCGGGCCACCCGGTACTCGGTCATGTAGCCGTATCCGCCGTGGAGTTGCAGGCAGCGGTCGACGACCCGCTTCTGGAGTTCGGTGGCCCACCACTTGGCCATCGAGGCCTGGACGGGGTCCAGTCGCCCCTGACTGTGCTCGATGACGCAGCGGTCCACGAAGGTGCGGGTGACCGCGGTCTCGGTGGCCATCTCGGCGATCTCGAAGCGGATGTGCTGGAGCCTGGCCAGCGGTCCGCCGAACGCCTCGCGCTCCTTCACGTAGCGCAGGGTGACGTCCAGGATCTCCTCGGCCGCGGCGGCGGCGCCGACCGCGATGGCCAGCCGCTCCTGGGCCAGGTTGCCCATGAGGTGGGCGAAGGCCCGGTGCTCCTCGCCGAGCAGGTTGCGTTTGGGGACCCGCACGTCGTTGAAGAACAACTCGGCGGTGTCCTGGGCCTTCTGGCCGATCTTGTCGAGGTTGCGGCCGCGCTCGAAGCCCGCCGTGCCGCGCTCGACGACCAGCAGGCTCTGCCCGCCGCTGCCGCCCTCGGGGGTGGTCCGGGCGACCACCACGACGAGGTCGGCGAGGATGCCGTTGGAGATGAACGTCTTGGCGCCGTTCAGCAGGTAGTGGTCGCCCCGGTCGGTGGCGGTGGTGCGGATGCCCTGGAGGTCGGAGCCGGTGCCGGGTTCCGTCATCGCGATGGCGGTGACGAGGTTGCCGGAGGTGAACCCGGGCAGCCAGCGCCGCTTCTGCTCCTCGTCGGCGAGCCGGGTCAGGTACGGGCCGACGATGTCGTTGTGCAGGCTGAGGGCGAGTCCGGAGGCACCGGCGCGGGCGAACTCCTCGATGAGGACGGCGCTGTAGCGGAAGTCGTCGGTCCCGCCGCCGCCGTACTCCTCGTCGACGGCCATGCCCAGCAGGCCCTGGCGGCCGGCCGAGCGCCATGCCTCGCGGTCGACGACGCCCTGCCGCTCCCAGCGTTCGTGGTGCGGGAGAACCTCCTTGGCGAGGAAGGTCCGCACCGTCTCGCGGAAGGCCGCGTGGTCGGGGCCGTACAGAGTGCGTTCGAGTGTCACGCCAGCTCCTCGCGTGTGGGACCGGGTGGTTCAGCGGCTTCGGGGGGTCAGGAGTTCGGGCACGTCCCAGTCGTGGGCCACGTCGGGGGTGTGGGCGCCGGGGACGGCCGGGGGCAGACGGAGGGTGCCCGGGGTGGCGGAGAACCGTGGGGCGGGTGCGGGCTGGGGGATGCCGTACGCCTCGGTGTAGGTCCCGCGTGCGGCCAGGTGGCGGTGGCCGGCCGCCTCGCGCAGCGAGAGCACGGGGGCCGCGCAGGCGTCGGTGCCTTCGAAGACGGCCGTCCACTGCGCGCGGGTGGCGGCCTTGAACCGGGCGGTGAACAGGGTGCGCAGTTCGGGCCAGTTGCCCGGGTCGGCGCGGTCCGGGAGGTCCTCGCCGGCCAGGCCCAGCAGGCTGACGAACACGGCGTAGAACTGCGGTTCCAGGGCGCCGACCGCCATCCACCCGCCGTCGGCGGTCTCGTAGACACCGTAGTACGGGCAGCCGCCGTCGAGCAGGTTGCGGCCGCGGGCGTCCTGCCAGGTGCCCTCGGCGAGCATGCCCCAGAACATGGCCGTCAGGTGTGCGGTGCCGTCCACGATCGCGGCGTCCACCACCTGGCCGCGGCCGGTGGCCCGCGCGGTGAGCAGCGCGGCGAGGACGCCGGTGGTCAGGTAGAGGGAGCCGCCCGCGTAGTCGCCGAGCAGGTTGACCGGGGCGACGGGCCGTCCGTCCGGCGCGCCGACCATGGACAGGGCGCCGGCGGTGGCGATGTAGCCGATGTCGTGTCCGGCCAGGGCGGAAAGGGGCCCCTGCTGCCCCCAGCCGGTCATCCGGCCGTACACCAGCGCCGGGTTGACGGCCATGCACTGCTCGGGGCCGACACCGAGCCGCTCCACGACGCCGGGCCGGTATCCCTCCAGCACGATCTCGGCGCGCGCCGCCAACGCCCGTACCGTTCCCGGTCCTTCGGGTGCCTTGAGGTCGACCAGGACGGAGCGCTTGTTGCGGTTGGTGACGTCGTGGACGGGATGGCCGCCGAGCGGTGAGGAGCCGGGGCGGTCCACACGGACCACGTCGGCGCCCAGGTCGGCGAGCAGCATGGCGGCGAACGGGCCGGGGCCGATCCCCGCGAGTTCGACCACGCGCACGCCGTCCAGCGGGCCCGCCGGCCGGGGGCCGGGCGGGTCGGTGGGGTGCTGGCTCATGGGTTCCTCTCTCGGCGCAGGGCAGGCCGATCGCGATGAGCCGGGAACTTACTGAACGTTCGCTAAAGAACGTAGAAGTGCGGCGCCGGTCGGTCAACTCCGTTCACTGCATCAGTTTTTGCGGATGGATACCGGGGAAGGGACACCAGGCGTGACAGCGGATACCGGTTTCCCTGAACGGTCGCTAAGCTCCCGAGGGGAGGTGTTCCGGCCGTACGGCCGTACGATGTCGCCGATCGTCGCCCGTCCCGAGGAGAGTCGTTGAACAGCGCGCCGAGCCAGGACACCACACCCCCAGCGGAGCACTGGCGCTCCTACGGACCGCTCGACCTGCACCCGATCCTGATGCGCGCCATGGAGGCCTTCAACGAGCACGGCTACCACGGCACTTCGGTACGGGACATCGCCGGCCGGGTCGGCGTCACCGTGCCCGCGCTGTACTACCACTACGCGAACAAGCAGGCCCTGCTGGCCACACTGCTGGAGATGTCCATCAAGGACGTCCTGGACCGCTGCCGGGCCGCCGCCGGGGAGGCCGGGGACGATCCGCTGGCGCGCTTCTGCGGCATGGTCGAGTCGATCGTGCTCTCCATGACCCACCGCCGCCAACTGGCCTTCCTGGACACCGAGATACGCAGCCTGGAGCCGCAGAACCGGGCCCGTTACGTCGCCCTGCGCGACTATCTGGAGCACATGCTGCTGGACACGGTCCAGGAGGGCCGCGCCCAGGGCGTGTTCACCACCCCGATCCCGGCCGACGCGACGCGCGCGGTGCTGGTCATGTGCCAGGGGGTCGCCAACTGGTTCCGTGCGGACGGGCCGCTCAGCGCGGAGGAGGTCGCCGAGCGCCATGTGCTGCTGAGCCTGGGCACCGTGGGCCACCCCGGCGCGGTCTCCGGCGTCCCCCCGCTGCCGTTCCCCCGCCTCGCCGCCCTCCGGCCGATCGCCAAGTGACGCCCCGCACCGCCGCCTCGGCGGTGCGGGCACCGACGAGAGGACTTCCCGTATGGACGTGACCGAAGCCCGCGCCCGGTTCCAGGAGCTGAAAAAGCGCGGCGACCGGGTCGCCGCCTCCGAACTCGACGCGGTCTGGGCGGCGTTGGCCACCGTACGGCCCGAGGACATCCTCGGCGAGTGGAAGGGCGGCGAGTTCCGCACCGGTCACCCGCTCGACGGCGAGCTGGAGAAGGCCGGCTGGTACGGCAAGACGTTCGCCGCCGTGCACGACGCCAAGCCGTTGATCTGCCGTGACGCGACGGGCGCGCTGTACTCGAACCGCGAGCTCGGCAAGGGCGAGGCCAGCCTGTGGACCGTCGAGTTCCGCGGCGAGGCGACGGCCACCATGATCTACGACGGCCGGCCGGTCCTCGACCACTTCAAGCGGGTGGACGCCACCACCCTGATGGGGATCATGAACGTGAAGGGGGTGCCCGCCGAAGGCCCCTTCTACTACTTCTTCCTGGAGCTCGTCCCCGGCGAAGAGACCTCGTGAGGCGGGTCCGGGCCGCGGTCGTCGGGGCGCCGGGCGCCCCGTTCACCGTCCGCGACGCGGAGCTGGAGGAACCGCGGCCGGCCGAGGTGCTGGTGCGGATGACCGCGGCCGGCATCTGCCACACCGACCTCGCGATGCGGGACACCTGGCCCCGGCGGCTCACCCCGATGGTCTTCGGCCACGAGGGCGCCGGCCTGGTCGAGGCGGTGGGCGCGCGGGTGAGCGGGCTCGCGCCCGGGGACCGCGTCTGCCTCACCTTCGCCAGCTGCGGCGTCTGCGACCAGTGCGCGGCGGGCCACCCCGCCTACTGCCGTACCGCACCGGCCCGGAACCTGTCCGGTGGCCGTGACGACGGCACCACCCCGCTCTCCCTGGACGGCGCGCCGCTGCACGGCGGCTTCTTCGGCCAGTCCAGCTTCGCCACGCACGCCGTCGTGCACGAACGCGGCGCGGTCAGGGTGCCCAGCGACCTGCCGGACGCGGTCGCCGCGCCACTGGGGTGCAGCGGCCAGACGGGCGCGGGCACCGTGCTCAACCGGCTGCGCCCGCAACCGGGTTCCTCGCTGGTCGTGCTGGGTGCGGGCGGGGTCGGCCTGAGCGCGCTGATGGCCGCGGTGGCCGTGGGCTGCGCCCCGGTGGTGGCCGTCGACCCGGTCGCCTCCCGCCGGGCCCTGGCCGCCGCCCTCGGCGCCGACGCGGCCCTGGCCCCCGGTGAGACGCTGCCCGCCGCGCTGCGCGATCTCACCGGCGGCGGCGCGCACCACGTCGTGGAGACCACCGGCCGTCCGGAGATGGCCCGGCGGGCCGTCGCCGCGCTGCGCCCGCGCGGCGAACTCGCCCTTCTCGGACTGGGCGGCGAGGTGACGTTCGACGTGATGGGCCTGCTCGCCAAGGGCGTCCGCGTCCACGGGGTGATCGAGGGCGACTCCGACCCCGGCCGCCTCATCCCCGAGCTGGTCGGCCTGCACGGGCGCGGCCTCTTCCCGGTGGAGCGGCTGGTGACCACGTTCCCGTTCGAGGACATCGGCGCGGCCGTGGCCGCCATGCGGGACGGCCGTGTGGTCAAGCCGGTCCTCACCTTCGCCTGACCCGCCGCTCCGGCACCGGGACGGCACCCGTACCGCACCCGTACCGCACAGCAGAAGCGATCCCGGAATCACACCAGGCACCGGTCACCGCCGAGGGCTCCGGCCCTTCTGACGACGTGTGATTGACTGATCCGCATGGCTCCCGCCTCCCCGTCCGCCCGTTCGGCCGCGACCGCCGGCCCGGCCGCGGCGACCCGGCCGCGCAACCGCAGGCAGCTGATCGTCGACGCGGCCGGGCGGGTCTTCAGCGAGCGCGGCTACCACAAGGCCTCGATGGAGGAGGTCGCCGCCGGCGTGGGCATCACCGCGGCCGCGCTGTACCGGCACTTCCCCAACAAGTACGCGCTGTTCGCGGAGTGCGCGCACGTCATGATCGACGGACTGGTCGCCGCGCTCGACGAGGTGCCGTCCGGGGCCGCCCTGCGGGACGTGCTCACCGCCGTCACCCGGATCACCGTCGCCCACCGCGCTTCGGGGGGCGTGTACCGCTGGGAGGCCAGGTACCTGGACCGCGACGACCGCCGCCGGCTCGGGGTGAAGTTCTCCCGCCTGGTCGAGCGCGTCGAGGAGGCCGTCCAGCGCGAACACCCGCTGCCCGACCGGCGGTTGCGGGCCATGGCGGCCCTCGGGGCGATCGGGTCCGTGACGATGCATCACACCTCCATCGCCCAGCGCCGGGCCGAGGACCTGCTGCTGGCCTCGGCGTTGCGGGTGGCCGCGACGGACCCGGCGGCGGCCCTGTCCGGCGCGCACCCGGTCGAGCTGCCCGCCCGGCCGGTTCCGCGCACCCGGCGCGCGCAGATCCTCGCCGCCTCCGTCCCGCTGTTCGCGCGGGACGGGTTCGCCAACGTCACGAACGGACAGATCGCGGAGGCGGTGGGCCTGACCCCGTCCGCGCTCTACCGCCACTACCCCGGCAAGATCGACATCCTGGCGGCCGCCTGCCTCCAGGCGGCGGGGCTGCTGGCCCAGGGGGTGGAGCAGAGTCTGCGGGAGGTGACCGGCCCGCACGAGGCCGTCATGGCACTGGCGGCGGCCTATGCCGCCTACAGCTTCGAGTGCACGGAGCTGAACAGCGTCGCCGAGGCCGAGCTGGCCGGCCTCCCGCCCGGCATCCGGCAGCCCCTGGTCCTCGCGCAGCGCGAGCACATCGCCGTCTGGGAGCAGCAGTTGCGGCTGGCCCGCCCGGAGCTGGACCCGCGCCAGGCCCGGGTGCTGGTGCACGCGGGGTTCGGGGTGGTGGTCGAGGCGGGCCGCAGACTGCGCTGGCGGGACACCCCCGGGCACCGCGCGGCCGTCACCGCCCTGGTCGTGGCCGCGCTGGGTCTCTGAACGGCCTCCGGGGTCCGGGAGCCGTGCAGAGACCCGGGGGTTCCCGCGCTGCCCGGCCCCCGGCGCGTCCGCCGCGGGCCGGGCACGGTTCGACACGTCGGGAACCGGTCGGGCCGGTTGGAACCGGGTGGGATCGACGGGGACCGGGCGGGATCGGGTCGACGGTTCAGGCCGACGGTTCAGGCCGACCGGTTCGCGGTGGGGATGGTGATGGGGGTCGTGGTCCCGGAGGCGCCCTTGTTGAGGAACAGCATGGCCAGGGCGCGGATGAACTGGTCGAACACGTAGAAGGTGCCGGGCATGATGGGCGACAGCCCCTCGCGGAACAGGATGTACGCGGGCCAGGCGGTGCGGATCAGGGCGGCCGACGCGTAGTCGCGTGCCAGCCCCAGCCAGTCGCCGACCTCGTCACTGAGGACGTAGCGCACGAACTCGTTCAGGAACCCGCGTGTGACGCCGAGGTCGACCTGTGCGGTCAGGCCGAGCAGGTCCTCGGCCAGTGCGATGCCCTCCGTCGTGGGGGTGAGGATCGGGGCGAGCACCTTCGCCGACTGGGCCTCGGCGGCCGCCCAGGTCTGCGGGATGTGCTCGTCCGGCACACCGAGCAGATGGACGGCGACCTGCCACAGGTGCAGGAACGCCTCCTGGTCCGCGGCCGGGAACGGGATCTTCCAGTCGAGCAGCTTGCGGTAGACGTACGTGCCCAGGCTGTGGAAGGTGACCAGGATGTCGGCGGCGCTGATCGGGGTGGTCTCGTCGGTGACGGCCCGCCAGTACGGTGACTGCGGCAGCAGGTGACGCACCGCGGCGTGCACCACACGCGTCTTGTTGGCGGTGACGACGAACTGACCCGTCGGATCGAAGGCTCCCAGCTGGGAGAGGTCGTAGCCGAACGTGAAGGTCTTGGCCGCGCGGTCCTGCATGTTGGCGCCGCCGGCGGACCAGTAGACGCTGCGCGCCTCGCGCGGGATCACGGTGCTCATGATGCCGCTGCCCAGTCCGTACAGCATGAACAGGTACGTGTCCCTGCGGCGGTTGAAGTCGGCGGCACGGGTCAGCTTGGCCGGGTCGGCCCACGAGGGCAGCACGTTGACCTGCTGGAGGTACGCGGTGAACTCGGCCGGTACGCCGGTGGGCAGCGGGTCGTCGTTGTTCACCCACGACGACCACGCCGTGTTGATCGCCGGCACGTGTCCGTCGTCGACCATCGAGGCCATCAGCGGGTCGGCCAGGTCGTCCCAGATCCATTCCGGACCGGTCCCCGCGGCGGCTTCGGTCGCCGAGCCCGTGGCCGCCCACGCCTGGGCGGGGTTCGCCACACCCACGAGGCCGAGTGCCACACCCAGCGACAGGGCCTTGCGCCTGCTGAGGTTCTGCATTTACTTACCTGCTTCCCTGGTGAGTCAGATGGTTCCAGGTGCCTTGGCATACATGCCTTTTGTGCTGGAGACGCGCGATGGACCTCATCACACAGATGTGATTTTCGATTAACATAGCGAGGCGCGTCGCGGTCGGCAATGGTGAGGACGGAGCCCGCTCGCCCCAGGCGCGACGGGCCGAAGGGGACAGCCGGAGGGCGACCGGAGAACAACCGGCGGACCCCGGCGCGGGGCGTTCGGCCGGGGGCGCCCGCGTCATCCGGAACACCGGCCGGTACCCCGTCGCGACCCCGGCTAGGCTCTGGCCGTGATCGAAGCGAAGGTGTTCTTACTCGCCGCGAACGCGCGGACGACCGCGGCGCGTTGGCAGGCCAACTCCCCGCTGGTCCGGGACTCGGTGGTCACCGTGCTGCTCGCGCCGGTGGCGTTCTCACCGCTGACGGCGATGATCGGCGCGGAGTTCGGCGACCTGAAGGGGCGGCCGTACGACCCGCTGGGCCTGGTGCTGACCGCGCTGCTGTGGCTGCCGCTGGCCCTGCGCCGGTTCCGTCCGGTGGTGTCACTGGCGGTGATCTCGCTCGCCTTCGCCGCCCGTGAACTCCTCGCCTACCCGGGGACCGGGGCCAGCACGGCGCTGTACGCGGCGCTCTACGCCGTCGGCGCGCACACCCCGCACGGGCCCGCCGGCCGGCGCCCGCGGCTGGCCGCGGCCGTCGGCGGGACCGCCCTGTTCGTGTCGTACGCGATCGCGCTGCACCACCGCGGGTCCCCGCGCACCGTCGCCGACCTGGTCCTCATCTACACGATCCTGGCGGTCTTCTGGCTGGCCGGGCGGACGGTACGGGCCTGGCGGGCCGGCGAGGAGGAACGCCGCAGACTCGGCATCGACGCCGCCACCGCCGAGGAACGGGCCCGAATAGCAAGGGAGTTGCACGACGTCGTCACCCACCATGTGACCGCCATGGTGGTCCAGGCGGACGCGGCGCAGTTCCTGCTGGAGGACCACCCCGACAAGGTCGTCACCGCGCTCGGCGCGATCGGCGACTCCGGCCGGTACGCCCTCACCGACCTCCAGCACCTGCTGGGCGTGCTGAAGGCGGTCGACGGCCCTTCCGGCGACCGCTCCGGCCACTCCCCCGTCCCCGGCAGCCTCTCCGACCTGGTGACGAAGACCCGCGCGGCGGGCCTGGCGGTGGAGCTGACCGAGAACGGCGAGCGCCGCCCGATGGCCTCCGCCGTCGAACTCGCCGTCTACCGCGTGGTCCAGGAGTCCCTCACCAACGCGCTCAAGCACGCGCCGGGACGGCGTACCGACGTGCATGTCCACTACGGGAACGACGAGTTGGAGGTCGAGGTGGTCACGGAGGGCGCTGCGGCTTCCGGCCGTGCCCCCGCCCGGGGCGTCAGACCGGTGGGCCGCGGTGGCGGACACGGTCTGGTCGGACTCCGGGAGCGGGTCGGGGTCTTCGGCGGCGAACTGACGGCGGGACACCGGCCGGACGGCGGCTTCGGCGTCCTCGCCCGCATCCCCACCGGAGGCCACGCATGACCACTGCGCCCCCGATCCGGGTCCTGGTCTGCGAGGACCACGAACTCGTGCGCACCGGCTATGTCACCATCTTCTCCGCCCAGCCCGACCTGGAGGTCGTCGGCGAGGCCGCCGACGGGCGGGCCGCGGTGGAGGCGGCCCGCGGGCTGCGGCCGGACGTCGTGGTGATGGACATCCAGATGCCCGTCCTCGACGGCATCGAGGCCACCCGGCAGCTCGCCGGCCCCGACGCCACCGACCCGGCGAAGGTACTGATCGTCACCACCTTCAACCTCGACTCCTACGTGTACGAGGCGCTGCGGGCCGGTGCCAGCGGCTTCCTGCTCAAGAACACCCCGCCCCGCGAACTGGTCGCGGGCATCCGTACCGTGGCCGCGGGCGACTCCCTGCTCTCCCCGTCCGTCACACGGCAGTTGGTGGGCCGGTTCGCCGACCGGATCCGCCCGGACGACGACGCCCGGCGCGGCGGCCGGAACGCGGTCCCGGAGCAGCTGGCGATGCTCGCGCCCCGTGAGACGGAGGTGCTGCGGCTGGTCGCCGAGGGGCTGTCGAACGCCGAGATCGCCGACCGGATGGTGCTCAGCCGCGAGACCGTGAAGACGTACGTCTCGCGCATCCTCACCAAACTCGACCTGCGCGACCGGGTCCAGGCGGTGGTGCTCGCGCACCGGGTCGGGCTGGTCTCCGCGTCCGACTGAACCGGGCCGTTGCCCTGCGGAGGGTGCCGTGTCCCCCGCGAGAGCTACACGCGAGTGTCCACCGCAGGGCGACGTCGCGGGGTGGGCCCCGAACCTACTGTCTGGGGCATGACCTCGCTGAAGCTCAACACGCAGTCCCTCAAGGACCTCTTCGACCAGACCCCGCTCACGCCGGAGCGGCCCGTCCGCTCCGTGTGGACGCGACTCGCCGTGATGGCCCCGGCGTTCCTCGCGGCGACGGCGGTGGGCGGCGGAGTGCGCGCGCTGGCCGGCACCAACCCGGTCCTCTCGCTGCTCTTCGGCGTGGTCGCCTCGGTCGCCGGGCTCGCCCTGTACGCCTACCTCGTCCGCCGCATGGAGCAGCGGCCGGTCACCGAACTCGCCCCCGACGACGCGAAGCCCTCGCTGAGCCGGGGCGCTCTGCTCGGCCTGGTGCTCTTCGTCGGGACCCTGTTCTTCGTCGTCCTCTTCGGCTCCTACAGCACCGAGGGCGGGGTCTCCGTGCTCGGTCTGATCACGGTGTTCGGGGCGATGCTGACACCCGCCGTGCTGGAGGAACTGATGTTCCGGGCCGTGGCCTTCCGGCTGCTGGAGGAGCGCTTCGGCACCCGTGCGGCCCTGGTCGTCTCCGCCGTCGTCTTCGGCGGTCTGCACCTGGTCAACCCCGGCGCCACCATATGGGGTGCGCTCGCCATCGCCATCGAGGGCGGTCTGATGCTGGGCGCCGTCTACACCGCCACCCGCAACATCTGGCTGGTCATCGGCATCCACTTCGGCTGGAACTTCGCGGAGAGCGGCATCTTCGGGGTCACCGTGTCCGGCGCCGACGACGCGCAGACCGGCCTGCTGCACGGTGTCCTCACCGGCCCCGAGGCCCTCACCGGCGGCACCTTCGGTCCCGAGGCCGGTCTCTTCGCCATCCTGGTGTGCAGCATCCCGACCGTCTTCTACCTGCGCTCCGCCGCCCGCCAGGGCCTGGTCCGCACCGGCCGCGCCTCCTGACCCCCCGCACCCGCCCCGCCTCGCCTCGCCCCCATCAGACGCCCGTCTCCTCTCCGGCCGGCCCCGGAGGAACGGGCGTCCGCCGTGTTCCGCGAGGAAGGCCGCGCGAGGGCCGTGGCCGACCGGCACGGAAACGACGTCGCCCGCGCGGGACGGCCGGCCGGCGGCGGCGCACCCGCCGTCCCGACGCGCGGGGCGGAGGCCGCTTCGGCGGGTGCCGGGGGTCGGCACCCGCGCGCGGGACCGGGCGGCCTCAGGCTCCGGCGGCGCCGGCCGGAGCGGGGCGGCCGATCACGCCGTGCCGCCCCGGGACACGGTCGCCACGACCTCCTCGAAGGAGTCGGCGACCGACGCGGCGCCCGACGCGAGGAGTTGCGCCGTCGTGGCCACGCCGTAGGAGACCCCGACGGAGGCCATGCCGGCGGCGGAGGCCATCTCGATGTCGCCGGTCGCGTCGCCGATGACGACGCAGTCGGCGGCGGGCAGGCCCAGCCGGCCGGCGACGTGGAGGGCCATGTCGGGTGCGGGCTTGCCGCGGGTGACCGAGTCGTGGCCCGCCACGAAGGCGAACCGGTCGAGGATCCCGGTGGTGCGCAGGACGTTCAGCGCGGCCTCGTGGGTCTTGGAGGTCGCGATGGCCAGCACGTGGCCGGACGCGCGGAGCCGGTCCAGGCCGTCGGCGACGCCCGGGTAGAGCATGCGTTCGCGCCGCTCCGCCAGGTGCTCGGCGAATCCGCGCCGGTAGGCGGCCATCGCCGCGTCCACCTCCGGGTGGTCGGCGGGCAGGTCGAGCAGCTGGGCGAAGTTGCGGTCCAGCGGCTTGCCGACGGTGGCCCGCACGGCGGCCTCGTCCGGCGTGCGGCCGAGGTCCGCGAGGACCTTGAGCGTGATGGAGACGATCGCGCCGGGCGTGTCGGCGAGCGTTCCGTCCAGGTCGAAGACGACGCCCCGCCAGGCGCCGGCCGGCTGTGCGTTCATGTCAGGCCTCCGTCCGTACGGCGCTGAAGGCGACCGCGAACTCGCCCGCGACCCGGGCCGTGGAGAGCAGGACCGCCCGGGTCGCGGCGGCGCTGCGGCCGGCGGTCACCTGGGTGAGGGCCTTCATCAGGAAGGGGCTGATGGCGTTGCCCCGCACGCCCGCCCGGTCGGCCTCGTCCAGCGCGGCGGCGATGGCCCGCTCGATCCCGTCGCCGTCGAGGGCGTCGGCCTCGTCGATCGGGGCCGTCACCAGCACCGTCCGGTCGCCGTTGACCTCCCAGTGCAGCCGGGTCGCGCGGGCGGCGACGCGCAGGTCGTCGACGCGGGTGACCGGCACGTCGGACTCGCGGACGTAGAAGGCGGGGAGGCGGTCGGTGCCGTAGCCGAGGACGGGGACGCCCGCGGTCTCCAGGTACTCGGCGGTCAGGCCGAGGTCGAGGATGGACTTCGCGCCGGCGCAGACGACGGCGATCCGGCTGCGGGTGAACTGGAGCAGGTCGGCGGAGACGTCGAAGGTCTCCTGGGCGCGCCGGTGGACGCCGCCGATGCCCGCCGTGGAGAAGACGGGTATCCCCGCGCGGGCGGCCGGTACGACGGTGCCGGCGACGGTGGTCGCGCCCAGGCCGCCCCGGGCCAGGACCGGGCCGAGGTCGCGGGCGCTCACCTTGGGGATGCCCTTGCCGCAGGCGAAGCGCTCGACCAGGTCGGCGTCCATGCCGACGACGAAGCGGCCGTCGACGATGCCGATGGTGGCGGGGACCGCGCCCGTGTCCCGGACCGCCTTCTCGATCTCCAGACCGAGTTCCGCGTTGGCCGGGTAGGCGGGTCCGTTGACGATGAGCGAGGACTCCAGCGCCACCACGGGACGCTGTTCGTCGAGGGCGGTGCGTACTTCGTCGCTGACAACGAGGAGCGGGTCCTTGGACACGGGCTGCCTTTCGGTCGGGGTCGGCGTGCGCCACGGCACACGGGTGGGCACGTCAGGTCTTCACGGGAGGTGGGGATGGGTGCGCGGTACGGGTGTCGGGGACGGCGACCGCCGTACGGCCTCCGGTCCGCCGGCCGCGAGGCGGGCCGGTGGAGGTCACGGCGACGATGCTGCTCCGGGGTGCTCCCGCGGGTCAAAGCCCGCCCGGGGACCTGGTCAGGTGGCCCGGAGTGTGTCAGGTCGGCACGTCGGCCCGGTCGTCCGGTGCGTCGGTGGGGGCGCCGGCCGGGTCCGCGGGCGGGGTGCTGTCACGTGTCAGGAGCAGGCACAGGACGGCGGCCAGGGAGCAGCCGGCCATGCCGGTGAAGAGGGGCAGGGCGGTGTGTCTCCCGCCCAGCCCGACGAGCGGTGCCACGACCGCTCCGAAGACGCTCTGGAGGGTGCCGAGGACCGCCGAGCCGGTGCCGGCGGCGTACGGGACCCGTGCGATGGCGAGGGCGGTGGCGGTGCCGAAGAACTGGCCGAGGCCGAGGAAGGCGACGCCGATGAGGGAGAGCGCCGACACCCGGTCGAGGTGTCCGCCGAGGGTGACCAGCAGCGCGGCCGAGGAGGCGGCCAGCATGGTGGCGAGGCCGATCCTCAGGAGCAGGGCGGGGCTGTACCGGCCGACGAGCCGGGTGTTGACGGTGCTGGAGACGGTGGCGGTCAGGGCACCGACGGAGAACGCGACGGACGCCTGGCCGGTGCTGAAGCCGAGGACGTTCTGGAGCAGGAACGGCGACCCGGCGATGTAGCAGAACAGCGCCCCGCAGCCGAAGGCGAAGGTGAGGGTGTAGCCGACGTAGGCGCGGTCGGTGAGGACGGACCGGGCGGCGCGGACGGTGGACGCCGTCCCTCCGTCGCGGCGCCGTTGCCCGGGCAGGCTCTCGGGGACGAACAGCACGACGGCCGCGCACATCAGCAGCGAGGCACCGGCCAGGACCCAGAAGACCCCGCGCCAGCCTCCGGCGCCGTCGACGACTGCGGCGCCCGCGAGCGGGGCGGCGATGGGCGCGATGCCGCCGAGCGCCACGAGCACGCCGAAGAGCCGGGCCGCGGCCGCGCCGGAGGCGACGTCGGAGATGACGGCCCGTCCGACCACGACCCCGGCCGCGCCGGCGAAGCCCATGACGAAGCGGAGGACGATCAGCGCGGGAAGGTTCGGGGCCAGCGCGCACAGGGCCGTGGCCAGGGTGCACACGGCGGCGCCGACCAGCATCGGGGTGCGCCGTCCGTACCGGTCGGAGAGCGGACCGAGCACCAGCTGACCGGCGGCCATGCCGAACAGGAAGGCTGTGAGGGTGAGTTGGATCCCGGACGCGTCCGTGCCGAGTTCCTCGGCCATCCGGGGAAACGCGGGCAGGTACATGTCGGTGGCGAGCGGCACCACGAACGAGAGCAGGGCGAGGGTCGCGGTGAGCGACTTGGCGGGCGGGCCGCTTAATGGCGCGGTCATGACACACTCCTGGACGGACGGCGACGAGCCTGGGCGCGAAAGAGTTCACTATAGGTGTGCGGACCTGGGCATCGGCGCGTCCCGGGCCCGCCCGCCGCGGGCTCAGGAGCCGCCCAGTCCCGCCAGCAGCCGCACGGCCCAGTCCGGGTGCCACCGCGTGATCCGGGGCAGACCGCCGTCCGCCGGGTCCGCCGTCCAGTCGAACCCGACGCCGGGGTTGTGTGCCGCCCAGCCGTCCGGGGCGAACAGGTGCGGGCTGCCCCGCACCCCGGCGGCCGCGGCGGCCCGCCGGTCCGCGTAGACCGCGGACCGGCCCGCGCCACGGGCCAGCGCCGCCTCCAGGGCCGCCGCGTCGACGTGGGCGCAGGTCCGCGCGACGGCCAGGATCTCCGCGTGCACCGCGACACAGCGGCTGTCCGCGTAGAAGGCGTGCCGCAGCGCCGCGTCCAGTTCGTCGCTGCCGCGCAGGCCTCCGACGCCGGGATCCTTGGCCGCCTGGACGGCCTCCAGCGCCGGCAGCATCGTCGAGGGGTAGGCCGACTCCGGCGCCGACCACAGGCGCCAGCCGAGCTCGGGCCGGGCGGCACCGATCACCACGGTCTCCGCGTCGACGATCCGTTTGGGCGTCGGCTCCCCGTTGAACAGCTCCAGCGGGAAGGCCCGGTGGTCGACGAGCAGCCGTGTGCCGGCGGAGCGGGCCGCCGCGCGCAGGGTGTGCAGGGCGAGGGAGGCCCAGGGGCAGCCGATGTCCGACCAGACGACGAGGACCGGTGCCGGGCCGGGTTCAGAGTTCGACGCGGACGTCATGCAGCCTCACCCAGTTGTCGAACTCCACCAGCCGCTCCAGGACCGCCCGCGCGCTCCACGGCCCGCCCATCGAGTACGTGCCCTCGGGCGCGTCGAGCAGCCGCCCGATCTCCTCGCGCGAGGCCAGCCCGAGCACGGGCGCGTCGTCCTCGGCGACGGCGGCCCGCACCCGCTCGCGCACCGCCTCCTCGTAGGCGCGGTCCTGGGTGGACGGGTACGGGTTCTTCTTGCGGTCGAGCACGGAGTCGGGCAGCACCCCGCGCATGGCGGCCCGCAGCAGGCTCTTCTCCCGGCCGTCGAAACTCTTCATCGCCCAGGGCGTGTTGTAGACGTACTCGACGAGCCGGTGGTCGGTGAACGGCACCCGCACCTCCAGCGCGGTCGCCATTGAGATGCGGTCCTTGCGGTCGAGCAGGAAGTTCTCCCAGCGGGTGAGGTTCAGATACGTCACCTCGCGCATCCGCTCCTCCCGCCGGTCCTCCCCGGCGAGCCTGGGCACCTCTTCGAGGGCCTCCGCGTAGCGCCGCTTGACGTACTCGCCCAGCCCGAGCCGGTGCCACAGGCCGATGGTGCGCAGGGCGCCGATCCCGCCGGCCTTCTCGAACGGGTGGTGCCAGGGGAAGGTGTCCGCCTCCACCGCCTGCGGGTCGTGGAACCAGGTGTAGCCGCCGAAGAGTTCGTCGGCGGCCTCCCCCGACAGCGCCACGGTCATCCGTTCCTTGAGCGCCCGGCAGAGCACGAGCAGCGAGTACTCCATGTCGCCGGTGGAGACGGGCAGGTCCTGGGCGCGCAGGACGCGGTCGCGGACGTCCTGGTCGAGCACGTCGGCGTTGTCCAGCTCGACCACCACGTGCTCCGCCCCGACGTGCCGGGCGACCTCGATCGCGAACGGCGTGTCGGGGTCGGTCCACTGGACGTTCGACACGAAGCGCTCCTCGTGCCCCTTGAAGTCCACGGAGAAGGCGAGCACCCGGGGACTCCCGCCCCCGTCCGCGCCTTCGGCCAGCGCGCGGGCGGCCAGCGCGGTGACGGCGCTGGAGTCGAGTCCGCCGGACAGCAGGGTCCCGACGGTGACGTCGGCGACCAGCTGTTCGGCGACGATGTCCTCCAGCAGCGAGCGGACCCGGCCGATCGTCGTGTCCAGGTCGTCGGTGTGCGGCCGGGCGGTCAGCCGCCAGTAGCGGGTCTCCTCCCGGCCCGAACGGCTGAAGCGCACCAGCGTCCCCGGCCTGACCTCGTGCATTCCGCGGAAGACGGCGTGGCCGGGCGTCTTGACGATGCCGAAGATCTCCCGCAGTCCCTCGGCGTCGACGACGGCCTCGGTGTCGGGGTGGGCGAGGATCGCCTTGGGCTCGGAGCCGAACAGGACGCCGTCCGGGGTCGGCCAGTAGTAGAGCGGTTTGACGCCCATCCGGTCGCGTACCAGGAGCAGTTCCTCGGTGCGCGGGTCCCAGACGGCCAACGCGTAGATGCCGGTGAGCCGTTCGGCGAAGCCCGCGCCCCATTCCAGATAGGCGTGCAGCACCACCTCCGTGTCCGACTCGGTGCGGAACACGTGCCCCAGGGCGCGCAGTTCGTCGCGCAGCTCCCGGTAGTTGTAGGTCTCCCCGGTGTACGTGATCACCGGGGCGTCCGGGCCGGACGCGGCCATGGGCTGCCGGCCGCCCTCCAGGTCGATCACGGCCAGCCGGCGATGGGCGAGCAGGGCCCGCGGGGAGCTCCACACTCCGTGGGAGTCCGGGCCCCGGCACTCCAGGGTCGTGTTCATGTCCTCGGCGATGGACGTCTGCGTGCTCAGATCACGCTCGTAACTCAGCCATCCGGCAAGGCCGCACATGGTTCGTCCCCTCTCGTCGGTCCTGGGAGCGGTGGGTGTCGGTGGGGGCCGTGGCCGCGCCGCGGACGGCCGCAGGGCACGATCCTCACCGGGGCCCCGGTGCGCGGCAACGCGCCCCCGATCACTTCGTCAGGTGGCCGCGGCGGCGGCCCCGGGCGAGGTCACGGGCGCGGACCGCCGCGACGGGGCACCGCCCGGGCGGGTGTGGTGGCCCCGCAACCACCATCCCGGCGATCAAGGTGACGGGTGCACCTCCCGGACCGGCCCTCACGGAAGCGACGGTGAAAAGGCGGTCCGCACCGGACCGCCCGACTCTGAGGCGAGGTTGCGGTGAACCCACTCGATCTGTCATCCCTCCCGGCGGACCACGGCACGGACGGCACGCACTCCGGAGACGACCGGGGCTTCGAGGCCGCGTGGTACCCGTCGGCGGACTCGGACATCGTCGGCGAGCTGTGCTCGCTGATGTTCATGTCCTTACCGCGCAGGGACCAGCGGCAGCGCGGCGAGCAGTACGTACGGGGGCTGCTCACCACCCCGGGCCGCAAGTCGGTCCGCAACATCGCCCAGCGGGCGGGCGGCGCCCCCGCGGTGCAGAGCCTGCACCACTTCGTCGCCGGTTCGACCTGGGACTGGCGGCCGATGCGGGCGGCCCTCGCCACGCATCTGGAGCGGATCGCCGCGCCGGTGGCGTGGGTGGTGCAGACGATGACCATCCCCAAGTCGGGCCGGCACTCGGTGGGCGTGGGGCGGCGGTTCGTCCCCCAGCTGGGCCAGATGCTGCACGGCCAGTACGCGCTCGGGGTGTGGTTCGCGGCACCGCGCATGAGCGCCCCGGTCGACTGGCGGCTGCTGCTCCCGGAGGAGTGGGAGCGGGACGCGGTGCTGCGCCGGCGGGCCAAGGTGCCGGAGAGCGCCTGCGCCGAGACGGTCGAGGAGAGCGCGCTCGCGACGCTCGCGCAGATCCTGCGCAACCCGAATCTGGCCCCCAGGCCGGTGATCCTGGACGTCCCGGGACGCTGGGCGGACCCCGCGGTGCTGGACGGTTTCGCCCGGCTGGGGCTGCCGGTGGTGGCGCGCACCGCACCGGGCACCCGGCTGCTGGTGGCCGACGCCTCGATGCCCGGGTACGGGTCGGGCCCGCTGTCGGCGGAGCAGATCCTGATGTCCGTACGGGGGCTGCGCCGCACGGTCGAGTGGGAGGACACCGGGCACGGGACACGGCGGGCCGCGGCGGCCGCGGCGATCCGGGTGACGACCTGTGCCGGCCCCGCCGGGGGCCTGCGGCGGCCGCTGTACCTGCTCGGCGAGTGGGCGGACCCGGGGCGGCCGCCGGCCCGGATGTGGCTGACGGACCTGGCCGCACCCGCGGACCGGCTGCTGCGCCTGACGAAACCGGCCCGGCGGGTGCGCCACGACGCGGCCACGGTCGGCGAGCGGGTCGGCCTGCGGGACTTCGAGGGACGCTCGTTCCGCGGCTGGCACCGGCACGCGACGCTGGCCTCGGTGGCCCACACGGCGGCGATGCTGACCGGGCTCGCCGACGAGCCGGTCGCGCCGCCCCGGCAGCGGCCGCCGCTGTCCGCCTGAGGCGCGCACGGTGACCGGGCCACCGTCAGCCGGCGCCTTCGGTGTCCGCCGGCCACCGTCACCGCGATACGCCGTCGCCACCTGACGAATTACCGGGCCTGCCGTTGCACACAGCCGCCGCCGCGCCGATAGTCGCAGTCGGTCAGGCACGACCTCCCGGGATTCCGCCGGCCGCGGCCGTACGGCCCCACTCCCCCGTGACATACGCCCCGCGCGTCGGTCCGGCATGCCCTCCGCCTCGGCCACCGAGCCCCGCCCGTCGCCTCATCCGTCCACCGGGTCCTGCGTCCCGGTGCCTCCCCACAGGGACTCCCATGACCGACACAGTGTCCTGCCTCCGATCCCTGCCCGCGCTGCAACAGCCGGACTGGCAGGACGACCCCTCGCTGGCCCCGGTCCGCGGCGCTCTCGGCCGGCTGCCCGCGCTCGTCGACGCGGACGCCGTACGACGGCTGCGGACGCTCCTGGAGGACGCGGCGGCCGGGGAGCTGCTCGTCCTGCAGACGGGCGACTGCGCCGAGGACCCGGCCGAGGCCACGGCGGACGACGTGACCCGCAAGACCGCCCTGCTCGACGTCCTCGCGGGCACGCTGACGCTGGCCTCGGCCAAGCCCGTGCTGCGGGTGGGCCGGATCGCCGGCCAGTACGGCAAGCCCCGGTCCCGGCCGACGGAGACCGTGGGCGGGGTCGAACTGCCCGTCTACCGGGGGCACATGGTCAACCGCCCGGAGCCGGACCCGGAACTGCGCCGGCCCGACCCGCGCCGTCTGCTGACCGGTTACCGGGCGGCGAGCGACACCCAGCGCCTGCTCGGCTGGCACGGCCCGTCGCCCCGGCGCGCCCTCGACGCACGCGTGTGGACCAGCCACGAGGCGCTGCTGCTGGACTACGAACTCCCGCTGCTCAGGGCGGAGTCCGACGGTTCCCTGCTGCTCGCCTCGACGCACTGGCCGTGGGTCGGCGAACGCACCCGGCAGCCGGACGGCGCGCACATCGCGCTGCTCGCCTCGATCACCAACCCGGTGGCCGTCAAGGTCGGCCCGCGCACGACCCCGGACGAACTGCTGGCGCTGTGCGAGCGTCTCGACGCCACGCGCAGCCCCGGACGGCTGACCCTGATCTCCCGGATGGGCGCGGGCGACGCGGCGCGCAGGCTGCCCGCGCTGGTCCGGGCCGTCGCCCGCGCCGGGCACCCGGTGCTGTGGCTGTGCGACCCCATGCACGGCAACACCGTGACCGGCCCCGAGGGGCTCAAGACGCGCTACGTCGACACGGTCGTCCGCGAGGTCGAGGAGTTCCGGGGGGCCGTGACCGCGAACGGCGGCACCGCGGCCGGACTCCATCTGGAGACCACCCCGGAGCCGGTCACAGAGTGCGTCCGCGACGCGTCCCACCTCGACCGGCTGGGCGACAAGTACCTCACGTTCTGCGACCCGCGCCTCAATCCCCGGCAGGCCGTCGAGGTGGTCTCCGCCTGGCGCGGCTGACGGTCCGGCGCGGTGCCTGCGCGCACCCGCCCGGGTCACCCCTCTGCCCGAACACCACAAGAACTGGGAGGCACACCGTGAAAGGCACCATCGCCCTGGTCACCGGGGCAGCAGGCGGAATCGGCGAGGCGGTCGTACGGCTGCTGGCGGAGCGCGGTGTGCTGGTCGCCGCCGTGGACCTCGACGCCGGCCGGCTGACAGGCGTCGTCGACAAGCTCGTGGCGGACGGGCTGCCGGTGCGGGCCTTCCCGGCGGACGTCACCTCCAGCCGCGAGGTGGAGGCGCTGGTGGACACCGTGGAGCGTGAACTGGGCCCGCTCGACCACCTGGTGAACGCCGCCGGCGTGCTGCGGCTGGCCGAGGCCCGTGACCTGAGCGACCAGGACTGGTCCGCGACGTTCGCCGTCAACACGGACGGCGCCTTCTTCGCCTCGCGGGCCGTCGTCAACCGGATGGTCCCGCGCGGCCGCGGGGCCGTCGTCACCGTGGCGTCCAACGCGGCGGGCACCGCCCGCGCGGAGATGGCCGCGTACGCCGCGTCGAAGGCGGCGACCGCGGCCTTCACCAAGTGCCTGGGTCTCGAGGTGGCCCGGCACAACATCCGCTGCAACGTGGTCGCGCCCGGTTCCACGGACACCCCGATGCTGCACGGCATGCACACGGACCGCGGCGCGCTCTCCGCGTCCGTCGCCGGCAACCCGGGGGCGTACCGGGTCGGCATCCCGCTGGGCAAGGTCGCGCGGCCCGAGGACGTGGCCCGTGCCGTCGCGTTCCTGCTGTCGGACGAGGCCGGCCACATCACCATGCACAGCCTCACCGTCGACGGCGGAGCCACCCTCGGCGTCTGACCCCCGCTCCCCCGCCCACCACCGGAAAGGACCGCCCCCGTATGCCCGGCATACCGTCCATCGCCCCCTACGACCTCCCCGCGCCCGGTGAACTGCCCCCGGCCGCCGTCGACTGGAGCCCCGACCCCCGGCGCGCCGTCCTGCTCGTGCACGACATGCAGGAGTACTTCCTCGCCCCCTTCCCCCGCGCCCTCGCGGACACGGTCGTGCGCAACGCGGCGCTGCTGCGCGGGCGTTGCAGGCAGCTGGGGGTGCCGGTGGCCTACACCGCCCAGCCCGGCGGGATGACCCCCGAGCAGCGCGGTCTGCTGGCCGACTTCTGGGGGCCCGGCATGCGGACCTCGCCGGAGCACCGCCGGGTCGTCGCCGAGCTGGAACCGGCCCCCGGGGACTGGGAGTTCACCAAGTGGCGCTACAGCGCCTTCGCCAGGACCGACCTGCTGGCGCGGATGCGGGAGCACGGACGCGACCAGCTGATCGTCTGCGGTGTCTACGCCCACGTCGGGGTGCTGATGACCGCGGTGGACGCCTTCACGCACGACATCCGGCCGTTCGTCGCCGCGGACGCCGTCGCCGACTTCACCGCCGCCCACCACCGGCAGGCGCTCACCTACGCGGCCGAGCGCTGTGCGCGGGTGTCCGCCACCAAGACCCTCCTCGACGAGCTCGGCGAGGTATCCGCGGAGGCACGCCGATGACCGGGCACCCCTCGGCGCCGGAGGCCGGCGCGCCGGACCTGCTGGCGCGGGTCCTGGACGGCTCGGCGCCCGCCTTCGCCCTGCTGCACCGGCCCGAGAGCACCGGCCGGGACGTGCTGGAGGTGCTGCTCACCGACGCCTCCCCGTGCGCGTCGCTCGCCGAACTGCCGCTGCCCGGGGCCGCGGCGCCGGGCGGCGGCCACGAGGTCCTCGCGCTGGTCCCGTACCGCCAGATCACGGAGCGCGGGTTCGCCGCGCACGACGACGGGGCGCCGCTGGTCGCGATGCGGGTGCTCGCCCAGCAGTCGCTGCCGGTCGCCCGGGTGCTGGCCCGGCTGCCGAACGAGCCGGTGAAGGTGGACGACGGGCGCTTCGACGTGTCCGACGAGGAGTACGCGGAGCTGGTGCGCCGGGTGATCGCCGAGGAGATCGGCACCGGCGAGGGTGCGAACTTCGTCGTCAAACGGGCCTTCACCGCGGACCTGCCCGGCTTCACCCCGCGGGCCGCGCTGTCGGTGTTCCGCCGGCTGCTGGAGCGCGAGGCCGGCGCCTACTGGACGTTCCTGGTCCAGACGGGCGAGCGCATCCTGGTGGGCGCCACGCCGGAGCGGCACATCAGCCTGGACGGCGGCCGGGCGGTGATGAACCCGATCAGCGGCACCTACCGGTATCCGGCGACCGGGCCGACCCTGGACGGGGTGCTGTCCTTCCTCGCCGACCGCAAGGAGGCCGACGAGCTGTACATGGTCCTCGACGAGGAACTGAAGATGATGGCGCGGATCTGCCCCTCGGGCGGCCGGGTCGTCGGCCCGTACCTCAAGGAGATGGCCCACCTCGCCCACACCGAGTACTTCATCGAGGGCACGACCGGCCGTGACGTGCGGGACATCCTGCGCGAGACCCTGTTCGCGCCGACGGTGACCGGCTCCCCGCTGGAGAGCGCCGCGAAGGTGATCAGCCGTCATGAGCCGGCGGGGCGCGGCTACTACAGCGGGGTCGCCGCGCTGATCGGCCGGGACGCCTGCGGTGCGCGCACCATGGACTCGTCGATCCTGATCCGCACCGCGGACATCTCGGCGGACGGCCGGCTGAGCATCGGGGTCGGGGCGACCCTGGTACGCCACTCCGACCCGGAGTCCGAGGTGCGCGAGACCCGCGCCAAGTCCTCCGCGCTGCTGGCCGCGTTCGGCGAACAGGCGGCCACCCGGTTCGCCGCCCACCCGGACGTGCGCACGGCGCTGGCGGCCCGCAACGAGGGCATCTCCGGCTTCTGGCTGGACGGCACGGACGGCACCGGCACCGGCACCGGCACCGGTGAACGGGCCGAGCTGGCCGAGCTGGCCGAGCGGCGGGTGCTGATCGTGGACGCCGAGGACACCTTCACCGCGATGATCGCCCACCAACTCCGCTCCCTGGGACCCCGGGTGACGGTACGGCGGTTCGACGAGCCGTACGACGTGGACGAGCACGACGTCGTCGTGATGGGCCCCGGTCCGGGCGACCCCCGGGACGCCCGGCACCCGAAGATCGCCCACCTGCGGACCACGCTGACCCAACTGCTGGACGAAAGAAGGCCGTTCCTCGCGGTGTGCCTGAGCCACCAGGTGCTGGGCTCACTGCTCGGACTGGACCTGGTGGCCCGGCGCGTCCCCAACCAGGGGGTGCAGCGCGAGATCGACCTGTTCGGCCGGCCGGCGCGGGTCGGCTTCTACAACACCTTCGCCGCCCGCTCCGCACGGGACACGCTCGACCACCCGGTGCACGGCGCGGTGGCGGTCAGCCGCGACCCCGCGACCGGCGAGGTGCACGCCCTGCGGGGCGAGCGGTTCGCCTCGATGCAGTTCCACGCCGAGTCGGTGCTGACCCAGGACGGCCCCGGCGTCGTCGGCGCCCTGCTCACGGAGGTGGTACGCGCGGCCGGCCACCAGGGCACTCCCGTCAGTGCCGTCCCCTAGTCGCGGGGCCGCCGGCGCTGGGAGCGGCGGGTCTCCAGTACCTCGCGGGTGCGCTGGAGCTGGAGTGCGAGCTGGACCTCCAGCGCCTGCTGGGGCTTCTGCCAGTCGGGGCCGAGGAGTTCGGTGATCCGCTCCAGGCGGCGCGAGACCGTGTTGGGGTGGACGTGCAGCACCTCGGCGGCGTACGTGGGGCTGCGGTCGGCGTCGAAGTAGGCCTGGAGGGTCTTGGCGAGTTCGGTGGCGCGTTCGGCGTCGTAGGCGAGGACGGGGCCGATCACCGAGCGGACGAAGCCGTCGACGTCGTGGTCGTCGGAGAGCAGCAGCCCGAGGAAGCCGAGGTCGGCCCCGACGACGGTGGCGCCCTTGCCGCGCAGCAGGGTCAGGGCGTCGAGGATGCGCAGCGCCTCCCGGTAGAGCCGGCCGGCGTCGGCGGCGTCCCGCCCAGGGCCGGCGCCCGCGACGGAGACGGGGTGGCCGAGCAGCGGGGACAGTTCCGCCGACACCCGGCGGGCCGCCTCGGCCGCGTCGGCCCCCGGCAGCAGCAGCACGACGCATCCCGAGCGCACGCACTTCAGGCCGTTCATCCGGTGCGCGTGGGAGGAGGCCCAGACCGCGGCGCGGCCCTGTTCCCCGGTCTCCGGGCGGGCCACGACCAGGACGTGGGCGGCCCCGAGGTCGATGCCGAGCCGCTCGGCGCGGTCGCTGAGCTGGCGGCGGGACCGGCTGGGCGGGTCGGCCAGCAGGTCCTCCAGCAGTTCGTCCCGTACCGGCCCCTCGGCGACGGCCGCGCTGCGCTGGAGCAGCAGGGTGACCGTGACCGCCTGGGCGACGGCCTGGAGCAACTGGAGGTCCTCCGGCGTGAGTTGACCGGCGGGCCGGACGATCAGCGCGCCGATGTCCTCGCCGCCGGCGTCGAGCGGGATGATCCAGACGCCGTTGCCCAGCACCACGGCCCCCCGGCGGGCGTGGGCGTCCAGCACCGCGTTGGCGAGTGCGGGATCGTCCAGGCCGGGCAGTTCCCCGGTCGCGGTCAGGGTGCGGCCGGAGGGGTCGCGGACCACCAGGACGGCGTCGAGCGCGTGGCTCGCGGCCCCGGTGACGGCCGCGAGGTCGCTGCCGCCCAGCACCAGGCCCAGCAGCCGGCTCTGGGTGTCGACCATGCCGCGCATCCGGGTCAGGGAGAGCTGGGCCCGGTAGGAGTCGTCCTCCAGGTCGTTGACGTCGGCCCTGACCTGTTCCAGGACCCTCGACTTGTCGATGGCGACGGCCGCCAGGTCGGCCAGGGTGCGCATCAGCCCGACCTCGTTCGGGGTGAAGTGGCGCACGGTGCGGTCGGAGCCGTACAGCGCGCCGAACGGGGCGCCGCCGCGGTGCAGCGGGACGGCGAGGATCGCCCGCTGTCCCTCGGCGCGCACCACCGCGTCCATGTGGGCGCTGTGCCGGATGCGCTCGTCCCTGAGGTAGTCGGCGGTCCAGAACGCGGCGTTGCGGGTGGTGAGGGCGTCCCCGAAGCCGTACTCCGGTTCGACGGGCAGTCCGATGCCGAGCGCGGTCTCGCCCTCGGAGTTGCGGATGCGCCAGCTGCCGTCGCTCTCGTCGAGCAGGCTGATGTAGGCGAGGTCGAAGCCGAGCAGCCGCCGGGCCTGGCGGATGATCACCCGGAGCAGGCTGTCGAGGTCGTGGGGGTAGGACAGGTCCCGGGCTGTGTCGACGAGCGCGGCGAGGTCCGCCTCGCGTCTCTGCCTGCGGTCGAAGAGGCTCTGCACGGTCAGGCCGAGCCGGGTGGCCTGTTCGGCCCGGCGCAGCCGTTCGGGGTGGCCGGCGCCGGCGCGGGCCTCGTCGAGGACCGCTTCGATCTCGACCGCCGGCGCCTCTCGGGCCAGCAGTTCCAGGACTCGCAGCGCGTAGGTGTCAGCGGGCGACGTATCCGACACGGTTTCAACCCCCAGCCGGTCACCTGTGCGACAGCCGCGGGCACGGGTGAGCGTGACGATCGGTGACCTCGAACGGTCAGCGGGATTCGGACAGTTGGCGCGACGCGGTCGGGGCGGCGGGGACCGGTCGCGGTGTCGAGGTGACCAAGTCCGGTGCGTTGTGACCAAGTGACGGGGCGGCCGTTGCCCGGTGTCCGGGCGGCATGGCTGGATCGGCCCCACAGGCGCCGCGCCCGCACGGCGGACGGCCGGGGTGCGGCGCGGGACGCGGAGCGGAAGGACAGGGGAGAGAATGGCTCGGATCATTGTCGCGGGCGGCGGTATCGGCGGACTCGCCTGCGCGCTGTCCCTGGCCCGGGGCGGGCACGGTGTGACGGTCCTCGAACGGGGCGAGGTGTTCGCGGAGATCGGCGCGGGCCTCCAGCTGGGCCCGAACGCCTTCCACGCCCTGGACCGGCTGGGGGTGGGGCAGGCGGTGCGCGACCGGGCCGTCTTCGTCGACGAACTGCGGTTCATGGACGGCACGACGGGCGAGAAGGTCGTGGCGATGCCGCTGACGGCCGCGTACCGCGCCCGGTTCGGGAACCCGTACGCGGTGGTGCACCGGGCCGATCTGTTCCAGCCGCTGCTGACGGCCTGCCGGGACCTCGGCGGCGTCGATCTCGTGCCCGCCGCCGCCGTCGAGGGCTTCGAGCAGGACGCGCGCGGGGTGACGGTCCGCACGGCGGACGGCAGGACGCTGCGGGCGGACGCCGTCGTCGGCGCGGACGGCATCCGCTCGGCGGTCCGGCGGCAGCTGCTCGGCGACGGTGCCCCGCGGGTCTCCGGGCACACCATCTACCGTTCGGTGATCCCGATCGACCGGGTGCCCGGGGAACTGCGCTGGAACGCCGTGACCCTGTGGGCGGGGCCCAGGTGGCACTTCGTCCACTACGTCATCGGGGGCGGCGAGTACCTGAACCTGGCGGTGACCCGGGACGACGGCGCCCGGGTGGCGGTGGCGGGCCGCCCGGTCGCCGGCGAGCACGTCCTCGGCCGGTTCCCGGACCTGACCGGGACGCCGCTGCGGCTGCTCGGGCTCGGTGACGGCTGGCGCGAGTGGGTGCTGTGCGACCGTGACCCGGTGGACGTCTGGGCGGACGGCCGGGTCGTCCTGATGGGCGACGCCGCCCATCCGATGCTCCAGTACGCGGCCCAGGGGGCCTGCCAGGCGCTGGAGGACGCCGTCGTCCTCGGCGATCTGCTGGCGGACCACGCGCCGGGCGAACTGCCCGCTCTGCTGGAACGATTCGGCCAGGAGCGCCGTGAGCGCGCCGGCCGCACCCAGCTCGTGGCCCGTGAGATGGGCAGCCGGCTGTACCACCCGGCGGGCACCGCCGCCGAGGAGCGCAACGCGATGCTGCGCGCCCTGACGGCCGAGGACCTCTACGACCGGGTCGCGTGGCTGCACGGTGCCCGGGAGTTCACGGCGTCGGCCGAGGCGGCGGCGCCGGCGGCGGGCGCGCTGCGGGGCTGAGGCCGGCGACGGGTCCGGGGCGGCTCCCGGGGCCGCCGGGAGTGCTGCTGCCGGGGTCATCCGGCGAAGGACGGGGGCAGCGCGGTGGGCGCCCCGGAGCGGCCGCCGGATCCCGGGGAGTGCAGCACGATGCGGTCCCGCAGCCGGCGTACGTCCGGGGAGAGACCGGTGCCGCCCTCGCGGCGCAGTGCCGTGCCGAGACGTTCGTAGACCCGCAGCGCGTCGGCGGTCCGGCCGCAGCGCAGCAGGGCCGTCATGTAGTGGCGGTGCAGGCCCTGGTGGGTGATGTGCCGTTCGGCCAGGCCGGCGAGGTCGGTCAGGCGCTCCTGGTGGTGGCCGAGCCGGAGTTCGGCGGCGGCCCACTGCTCCAGGGCGGTCATCCTGGCCTCGTGCAGCCGGTCGGCGTGCGCCCGCAGCACGGGGCCCGGGTCCAGGCCGCCGAGTGCCTCCTCGCCGCTCCACATCGAGAGGGCGAGACCGAGGCGTTCGGCCGCCCCCGCCGTGTCCCCGGCGGCCATCGCCCGGTACCCGGCTCCGGTGTGCCGTTCGAACTCCCGGGCGTCCAGCACTCCGCAGAGGCTGTCCAGCCGGTAGCCGCTGGGCGTGGAGACCAGCAGGTCCGCGCCGGTCGGCCGGCCGCCGCGGCCGTCCGAGGCGGCCGTCGCCTCCGTCAGGCACCGCCGTAAGGAGTCGATGTGCGCGACGATCCGGGAGTCGCCGCCGGGCGGTGAGCCGTCGGCCCACAGTTCCTGCGCCATGAGGCACGTCGGCACGACCTGGTCGGCGCAGAGCGCCAGCAGGGCCAGGACCCTGTGAGACTCCGGATCCCCGGGCACGACCGAGCGGCCGTGCACCGCGACCTGGAAGCGTCCAAGAACTTTGATCTCCATGAATCTCCCACTTAGACACACGAGAACAGCACTGGGCGAGGTCCGAGAGGACAGGAAAAGGGACGCGGATTCCGACGGCGCGGATGGGGTCAGGGAGGATTCACACGCGGCACCGAGCGCGGACGGAGGCCGTCAGCCGGTGGCGCGGCGGAGTTGCCGAACCCGTGCGTCTGTGGCCCCGGGCGTGCCGTACGCCTGCCGGACGTCGAACTTTTTGATCACGGCTCCATGGAAACCGGCACCCCTGCTTGTCGGCAAGTACCCCTGGCACAGCTGGCTGGAAAGTGCCCCGGGAAGTGATCCGACGCCGCTGCCGAACCGGGCAGGACGCGGACAGCGTGCGCACGTCAAGCGGGCTGTCCCGATGTGACCGCCGGCTCGGCGCGGGCGGTCTCCCGCAGTTCCGCGGCCGTCACGCCGAACTCCGCCCGCAGGGCGCGGCCGAGGTGCGCGGCGTCGCGCAGGCCCCAGCGGGCGGCGATGGCCTCCACGCTCTGCCCCAGACGGGCCGGGGAGAGCAGGTCGTCCCGGACGGCGCGCAGCCGTCGCTCACGGATCCAGGCCGCCGGCCGTACCCCCTGCGCGGCGAGCACCTTGTACAGCTGCCGTACCGACATGGCGTGGGCGCGTGCCACGGACGCCGCGTCGAGCGCCGGGTCGTGCAGGTTGGCCTCCATGAAGGCGAGCACGCGTCCCGCCTCCGAGGTCTCGGACTCCGTGCTGCCCGGAGGGACCTCGCAGACCATCGCGACCAGCAGGGAGACCAGCGCGTCGGCCAGGTGCGGCCGGGTGCGCTCGTCCAGTTCGCCGCCGTCCGCCCGGAGCCTGCCGAACAGGGCGGCCACCGTCTGCGTGACCATGCCGTTGCCGGGCCGGATCGCCGTGGCGGTGCGGGCGCTGACGAGATCGGCGTTGGGGCCCAGCAGATGCCGGGGGATGCCGACCACCGTCGTGTCCGAGTCCTCGGCGAACGGGAGCCGGTAGGGCCTGACGGTCTCGTAGACCACGAGGTCCCCGGGGAGCAGGGCGACCTGGCGTCCCGACTGCTCGACGACCGCGTGTCCGCAGTGGTGCAGGGCCACCTTCACGATCTCGGGATCGGAGCTGGTGATCAGCGACGCGCTGCGGGCGACCTCGTAGGGGGTGGCGCGGATGTTGGTGACCACGACCTCGCCCAGCCGTTCGGTGGCGAAGCGGCCGTCGAAGGCGCGGTCGCCGAGCGGCCGGATGGTCAGGGGCGCGAAGGCGGCCGAGGCGGAGTGCGCGAACTCCTCGACGTCGGCGGTCTTCGCGTGCCCGGTCCCGCGGACCTGTGCACGGGATCCCGCGAGCGGTCTCGGGCGAGCGGCGCGAGAGGCTGGTACCACGCTCGCCAGATTAGTGCGGGCTCCCGCGCGGGCCAAGGCGTCACCGTTGTGGGCTGCGTCTCCGGCGGGGCCGCCACGGCGGACGGCCCGCCGTCCGCCGCTCGCCCAGCTCCCGGCCGTCGGCCAGACCCCCCGGCCGCAGGTACATCACGCCGAGCAGCAGTGCGACCAGGACGATCTGGGTGAGGCCGGTGAACCGGTCGATCCGGAGCGGGCCCAGGTGCAGGCCGTCGGACTCCAACGGGCGCAGCGCCAACTGCACCGCCGACACGAGCAGGGCGCCGGCCACCGCGCCGGCCACCGACCCGCTGCCTCCCACGATGAGCATGGCCACCACCACGAAGGTCGCGGAAAGGTAGAAGACCGAGGGGGTGATGCCGGTCAGGTGCAGGGCGAGCAGGACGCCCACGGCTCCCTCGGCGGCGGCCGACAGCAGCCAGGCCCACAGCCGCAGGCGCCGTACCGGCACTCCGGCCGCGGCCGCGGCCAGGGCGTCGGAACGGGCCGCCCGCAGCCGCAGGCCCGTGCCCGACTCCCGGAACACCCAGGCGGTGGCGGCGAGTACGACGACCAGGGCGGCCGTGACGCCCGGTGTGGTCAGTCCGGGCAGCGGCGACAGTCCGCCGACGCCGCGGGTGACGCCGGTCCAGCCCTGGAGGACGACGTTGCCGGCGAGCAGCAGGGCCAGCGTGGTCACCACCGCGCTCGCACCGTCCAGCCGCAGCGGGACGACGCTGGTGAGCGCGGCCAGCAGGACGGCGGTGAGGGTGCCGGCCAGCAGGCACAGGCCGAGCGGCTGGGCCGGCAGGCCGGCGACCGCGTCCGGCAGCCCGGGCAGGTAGGCGCCGCGCAGGGCGGGAGGCATGGCCAGGATGCCGCCCGCGTAGGCGCCGGCCGACGCGAACAGCAGGGGCGCGAAGGACAGGGTGCCGGTGTTGCCGGTGTAGATCTGCAGTCCCACGGCCAGGCCCACGTTGAGCAGGGTGGTCACGGTCTTGTCGGTGACGTCGGGGCCGCCCCACACGGACACGGCCGCCACCAGGACCGCGGTCAGCACCAGCAGCAGGATGCCGTCCGGGCTGCGCCGGGCGCGGGAACCACCGGTCCGGCCGGGCTCCGGCTCCGGGCCGGGGCCGGCCTGTTCCGGCCCGGCGGCGGCGCCGGTCGGGTGCTGGGTCATGCGGGTGCCTCCTTGCGGGCGGCCGGGGCCCGGCGCAGGGCGCGCCGGACGGTGTGCCCGGTCTGCGGGCGCAGGGCGAGGACGACGACGACCGCGCCGAAGACCAGGGCGTCGCGGAAGGGCAGCACCGTTTCGGGGAGCAGGGACTGCAGGCCGACCTGGACGATACCGATGAGGTAGCCCGCCAGTACGGCGCCGCCCAGGCTGCGCGAGCCGCCGGCCACCACCGCCACGAAGGCCACGACTCCGGGCACGACGCCGTCGGTGGGGCTGACGGAGCCGGAGCGGAAGAAGAGCGCGACGGCGGCGAGCCCGGCCAGCAGTCCGGCCAGCGCGAAGGTGAGCCGCGCCACGGTGTCGACCCGGACGCCGGTCAGGGCGAGCGCGACCGTGTCGTCGCAGGCGGCGCGGATGGCGATGCCGTGCCGGGAGCGGCGCAGGAAGAGGGAGAGCGCGACGAGGGTGAGCAGGGTCGTGGCGGAGGCGACCAGCTGGAGCACCGGCACCTGGAGCGGGCCCAGGGCGACGACCCGGTCGACCGCGTCCGGGACCGGCAGGGACACCGCGCGGGCCGAGCCGCCCATCGACAGCAGGCTCTGCACCAGGAAGCTGACGGCGAAGGAGGTCAGCAGCATGGTGACGCCGTCCCTGCCGCGCAGCGGGCGGAAGGCCACCCGTTCCAGGACGAGGGCGGCGACGGCGGAGGCGAGCAGCCCGCACCCCGCCGTCACCGGCCAGGACGCACCGGCCCGGGCGGCGGCCCACATGGCGTAGCCGCCGAGGGTCACCAGGTCGCCGTGGGCGAAGTTGATCAGGCCGAGTACGTTGAAGACCATGGCCAGTCCGAGGGCGAGCAGGGCGTAGAGACCGCCGGTCATCACGGCGTTGACGGCCTGCTGGCCCAGTTCGACGGCGTTCATGTCCGCACCGTCCCGCCGGGCCGGTCCGCCGGGCCGCGGCCCGGGCCCAGGTAGAGCTCGGCGAGCCGGTCGCCGTCGCGCAGCCCGGCGGCGGCACCGAGGTGGGTGCGGGTGCCCTGGGCCAGCACGGCGACGGTGTCGGCGATCTCGGCGGCGCGTCGCGCGTTCTGTTCCACCAGCACGATGGTCATCCCTTCCGATCGGAGCCGGACGACGGTGTCGAACACCACGTCGGTCATCTGCGGGGAGAGCCCGAGGGTGGGCTCGTCCAGCAGCAGCACGCGCGGCCTGGACATCAGGGCGCGGGCCAGGGCCAGTTGCTGCTGTTCACCCCCGGACAGGCCGCCCGCCGGGTGCCGGTGGCGCCGGCGCAGTACCGGGAAGCGGTCCAGGAGTGCCTCGGCGTCGGCCCGCACCGACCGCCGGGCCGCGGCCCGCGAGAGGTCTTCGCCACGGGCCCGGCGGCGCAGCCGGTGCGCGCCGCCGAGGGTCAGATGGTCGGCGACCGAGAGGGAGGGGAAGACCCGGCGGCCCTCGGGGACCAGGCAGAGCCCGGCGGCGACGAGCCGGTCGCTGCGCCAGCCGGTGACGTCGCGGCCCGCCAGCCGGACCCGGCCGGACGAGGGCGCGACGACGCCGGCCACCGCGTTGAGGGTGCTGGACTTGCCGGCGCCGTTGTTGCCGAGAAGGGCCAGCACTTCGCCGGCGGGTACGGCGAGCGTCAGGGACCGTACGGCGGTCACGCCGCCGTGGCGGACGCCGAGGCCGTCGATCGCCAGCAGGGGCGGGTCGGCGGCCTGCGGCGCGGAGGCGGTGCGCTGGGTCATGTCAGGGCGCCGGGACCTTGCTGGGAACCCCGCCGCGGACCTGGGTGAAGGCACCGTCCTCGGCCTTGATGACGACGACCGGTGTCTTCGGCTGGTGCTGGTCGGAGCCGGGGTAGACGACGTCCCCCACGGCGGTGGGGACGGTCAGTCCGGCGGCGAGGACCTTCTCCACAGCGGCGTTGTCGATGCTGTCGGCCTTCACCGCGGCGGCGGCCAGGACCTGGATCGCGGCGTAGCCGAGGGCGGCGAAACTGCCGTCGGGGTAGGCGCCGTACTTCTTCTTGTAGGCGTCGTAGAACGTCTTGGTGGCCGATCCGGCGGTCGGGTAGCCGAAGGTGCTGAAGGAGGTGCCGTCGATCTGCTTGCCGCCGGTCTTGAGGGTGACCGCGGAGTCGCCGCCGTCGGTGCCGACGACGGGGATGTCGCTGCCGGCGGCGCGCAGCTGGCGCACGAAGGTGGCGACGCTCGGTGTGAGCATGCCGGTGACGATGACGTCGGGCTTCTTCGACGCGTTGGTGATCTTGGTGATCTGGGCGGAGAAGTCGCTCGCGCCGGTGGTGAAGGTGTCGGTGCCGACGACGTCCAGGCCGCGCGAGGCCGCGGCCTTCTTGACGTACTTGGTGATGAGGTCGGTGTAGAGGATGCCGGGGTCGTTCAGCACATAGACGTTCCGGTAGTCGCGCGAGACGAGTTCGTCCGCGAGCAGGGCGGTCTGCGCGTTGGCGCCGGGGCCGACCGGCCAGTACTCGGGGTAGCTGTCCGAGATGGACGGATCGGCGTTGCAGGGCGAGATGTTGAGGACCCCGGCGGTGTGCGCGGCGGCGGCGATGGCCACCTGGGAGGTGGTGTCGCAGACCGAGACGAGCACGGTGGCGCCGTCGGCGACGAGTTCCTTGGCCGCGGTGCCGGCCACGGACGGGTCGCTCTTGATGTCGCTGGTGGACAGCTTGATCCTGGCCTTGCCGCCGATGCCGCCCGCAGCGTTGATCTCGTCGACGGCGAGTCTGATGCCGTTGCGCAGCGGGGCGTTGTAGGCGGCGAGGTAGCCGGTGAGGGCGGTGGCGTTGCCGAGGTGCAGGGTGCGCCCGGCCAGGCCCGTGCCCTGGGAGGCGGACCGCTTGGCGGAGGAGTCGACGGTGTCGGCGCTGGCGCAGGCGCCGAGGGTGAGCGCGGCGGTGCTGACGAGCGCGGCGGCGGCGAGGCCGGTACGGCGGGACGGGCGCGGGAGCGCGGGCAGGGGCATGGCGGTTCCTTCGGGTGGTGACGCCGACGGCCGGGGTGGCGGTACGGCGGGCGGCGGGGCTGGGCGGGACGGACGGAGGACGGGAACAGGGAGAACAGGAAGGACGGGGAGGACGGGGAGGACGGGGAGGACGAAAAGTCGTGGGGCATGCGGTCCGGTCAGGACCCGGCGGGCGGCTCCGGGGCGGCGCGGGTGCCGAGGTACGCCTCGATCACGGCCGGGTCCCGGCGGATGTGCTGCGGCGGACCGGAGGCGATACGGCGGCCCTGGGCGAGCACGGTGATGTCGTCGGCGGTGTCGAAGACCAGCCGTACGTCGTGCTCGACGAGGAGCACCCCGCACCCCCGTTCGTCGCGCAGCGCGCGGATGCGCCGGGCCAGGGCCAGGCCCTCGTCCTCGTTCATGCCCGCCGCGGGTTCGTCCAGGAGCACGAAGCGGGGGGCGGTGGCGAGGGCACGGGCGATCTCGACACGACGCCGGTCGCCGTAGGAGAGGGTGGCGGCCCGCCGGCCGGCGAGCGCGGACACGCCCAGCTCCTCCAGGAGGCGGCCGGCCGCGGCACGGGCCCGGGACCGCGAGCCGCCGGCCAGCGCGACATGGGGTACCTCGACGTTCTCCAGCACCGTGAGGTCGTCGAAGAGGCGCAGGTTCTGGAAGGTACGGGCCACGCCGGCGCGTGCGGCACGCCGGGGTTCCCAGCGGCGCCGCGCGGTGCCGTCCACGAGGACGGTGCCCCGGGTCGGCCGGCGTACTCCGCTGAGCACGTCCAACAGGGTCGACTTTCCCGAGCCGTTGGGGCCGAGCAGGCCGGTGACCCGGCCCCGGCGGACGGTGAGCGAGACACCGTCGAGGGCGACGACGCCGCCGTAGTCGACGGTGACGTCCGCGGCGGCCAGGGTCTCGGGGCCGGCCGGGTGATCGGCGCTCACTGCCCGGTCCCGGTGGCCAGCGGCAGCCGGAGGTCGGCCGCCCACTCCTCCAGGGAGCCGTCGTAGACACCGACGTCGTCGCGGCCGAGCAGGTGCAGGGCGAAACCCAGCAGGGTGGCGGAGATTCCGCCGCCGCAGTACAGCAGCAGCTCGCGGTCGTGCGGCAGCGCGCGCACCGCCTCGGCCAGCCGGTCCCGGGGCAGGAAGCGTCCGCGGTGGTCGAGGAGCGTGTCCTTGGCGGGCACGTTGAGGCTGCCGGGGATGTGGCCGGGGCGGGCGTAACGGGTGGGCGCGCTGCCCTCGAAGGCCTCCCGGCCCAGGGCACACACCAGTACGCGGTCGCTCTCCCCCGCGGTCACAGCCTCGACGGCGCCGCGGCCGACGAGGGTTCCGCGCGGGGCGCCCGGGAGGGCGGGACCGGCCGGGGCTCCGGGGAAAGCCAGGCCGGTCGGGGTGCCAGGGAGGGCGGGGCCAGCCGGGCCCCCGGGCTCGGCTGGCGCGGCCGGTCCGGTGTGCACCGGGCCGCCCGCCTCCGCCCACGCGTCCAGGCCGCCGTCCAGGACCGCGACCCGGGTCAGGCCCGCCTCGCGCAGGGCCCACCACAGGCGGGTCGCCCACATGCGGGAGTCGTTGTCGTAGACCACGACGTGGTCGGCGGGGCCCACGCCCAGCCGGGTCAGGGCCGAGAGGAGGGCGGCCGGTGCGGGCATCGCGTAGGAGAACCCGGCGCGCGGGTCGGCGAGGTCCCCGGCCAGGTCGGCGTGGCGGGAACCGGGGATGTGGCCCAGCTCCCAACGCCGGCGGCCGGTGTCGGGGATGTCGGGGGCATCGGCGCCGGCCGTGCCGGGCAGCGGTGCCTGGACCACGGTCGCGTCGAGGACCACCAGACCGGGCCGGCGCAGGTGGCGCAGCAGCCAGTCCGCGTCCACCAGAGGACCGGGCAACGCCGGGGGCCGGTCGGCGCGACCATCCGGTGATGGTGTCTCGGGCATGGGGGTTCCTTGGGGCCGGTTGGGGAGTCGGGTGGGCGGGGCGGGCGGATGGGTGGACGGACGGATCGTGACGGGCGGCCTGGCCTGGGTGGACGGACCGCGACCGGCGGATCAGGGCGGCGGGCAGGTACGGCAGGACAGCAGGCCCGGCAGGTACGCCGGAAAGGAGCGGCCGCGGTGTGGACCCGGCCCGTGTCGCCGGGAGCGGTCCGCGCCGGGTGGACGGCCGTTTCACCGTGCGGCGCGAAAGACCGCGCGGTGCGGGAGGCCCCGGGCACGGCGGGCCACCACGGATACGGCCGGAAGCGGAGACGGACGCGGGAGATGGCGGACACAGGAGACAACGGACGGGATCCGCCTGGAACGTCACGCCCCGGCCGTGCGGTGCGGACGGCCCGCCTGTCGGCCCCCCGCCGCCGGGCCGGGTACGGCCCAAGCATGGCCCCTTCAGGCGAGGACCGTTCAGGCGAGGGCGGTGATGGTGCTCTTGACCTCGGTGTACGCGGTGATCGCGTCCCAGGCCATCTCCCGTCCCAGCCCGGAGGACTTGAAGCCGCCCCACGGTGAGGCCGCGTCCAGCAGCGACGGCGAGTTGATCCACACCGTGCCCGCCCGGACGGCGCCGGCGATGCGGTTCGCCTCCTTGATCTCACGGGACCAGACGACGGCGGCCAGACCGTACTCGGAGTCGTTGGCCCGGCGCACCACCTCGTCCTCCTCGTCGTAGGTGAGGACGCTGAGCACCGGGCCGAAGATCTCCTCGCGGGCCACGGTCATCGTGTCGGTGACCCCCGCCAGCACGGTCGGGGCGTGGAAGTACCCGCCCTCGTGGTCCTCGACGAGCGGCCGGTCGCCACCGGCGGCCACCTCGGCCCCCTCCGTCCGGCCGGCGGCCACCAGGTCCGTGACCTTCGCCAGGTGTTCGGAGGAGATCAGCGGGCCGATCCGGGTGGCCGCGGCGAGCCCGTTGCCGAGCGGCAACCGCGCGACGGCGGCGGCGAGCTTCGTGGTGAACTCGTCGGCGCGGCTGCGGTGCACGTACAGCCGGGAGTACGCGGCACAGGTCTGTCCCGCGTTGAACAGGCCGCCGCCGATGTTGCCGGCCACCGCCTCCTCGATGTCGGCGTGCGCGGTGACGATGCTGGGGGTCTTGCCGCCGAGTTCCAGCGAGACCCGGGCGAGCCTGCCTCCCGCGTCCCGGGCGATCTCCCGCCCGACCTCGGTGGACCCGGTGAAGGACACCTTGGCGACGCCCGGGTGGCCGACCAGGGCGCGGCCGGTCTCCGGGCCTCCGGTGAGCACGTTCAGCACACCGGGCGGGAAGCCCGCCTCCAGGGCGAGAGCGGCCAGCCGCAGGGTGGTCAGGGGGGTCTGTTCGGCGGGCTTGACGACGACCGTGTTGCCGGTGGCGAGCGCCGGGGCGATCTTCCACACGGCGATGAGCAGCGGGAAGTTCCAGGGCGTGATCAGGGCGCAGACGCCCAGCGGTTCGCGGACGGTGCGCTGGAAGACGTCGGGCAGGGACAACGGGGTGGTGGTGCCGCTGATCTTGGTGGCCCAGCCGGCGAAGTACCGCAGGTGCTCCACCGCGTCCGCGACTCCCGCGCGCGATGCCCACAGCGGCTGTCCCTGGTCGCGGGTCTCCAGCTCGGCGAAGGCCGCCGCGTCGCGCTCCAGCAGGTCGGCCAGGCGCAGCAGCAGCCGGGCGCGGGCGGCGGGGGCGGCACGGGCCCAGGCGGGGTCCTGGAAGGCGGCCTCGGCGGCGGCCACCGCCGCGTCCACGTCCGTGCGCGTGGCGTGGGCGACCTGGGCGAGGGGGCGTCCGGTGGCGGGGTCGACGGTGGTGAAGGTGGCGCCGTCGGAGGCGTCGGTCCACCGGCCGCCGATCAGCAGCCGTCCGGGGGCGGCTGGTTCGGTGCCGTGGCCCGGGACGGTGGCGTGCGGTGCGGAGTCGGTGCTCATGGGGTGCGTCCTTCGGTGCCGAGGATGAAGTCGGCCGCTCGTTCACCGACCATGACGGCCGGGGCGTGGGTGTTGCCGGAGGGGATGTCGGGGAAGACGGAGGCGTCCGCGACGCGCAGGTTGGTCACGCCGTGCACGGCCAGCCGGGGGTCGACGACCGCGTGGGCGTCCACGCCGATCCGGCAGGTCCCGACGGGATGGAAGTAGGTGTCCAGGGAGGCACGGACGTAGGCGCGCAGTTCGGCCTCGGTGCGGACGCCGGGGCCGGGGGCGATCTCGCCGGTGTTCCAGCCGGCCAGGGCGGGCTGGGCGCCGATCTCCCGGCAGAGCTTCACGGCGGCCACCAGTGCGTCGAGATCGGCGGGGTCGGCGAGGTAGGCGGGGTCGGTCACGGCCTGCCGGGTGGGGTCGGCGGAGGCCAGCCACAGCCGGCCCCTGCTGTGCGGGCGGACCAGACCGGGGAACCAGGTGTAGGTGTGTCCGGCCGGGAAGTCGTAGCCGGCCACCGGGTAGGCGAACAGGCCGGTGACCGGTTGCAGGTCGGGGCCGGGCAGTCCGGGCCGGCTGTCGGCGAACAGCTGCACTTCCAGCGGGGGGTGGCCGGCCGGGTCGACGGGATGCCTCGAACCCCAGGCGACCTGGCTGATGAGGTGGTCGTGGAGGTTCGCGCCGACGCCGGGCAGGTCTTCGCGGACCTGGATACCGAGGGCCCGGAGTTCGCGGGCGGGTCCGATCCCGGAGAGCTGGAGCAGTTGCGGGGAGGCGAGGGCGCCGGCGGACAGGACGATGTCGTGCGCGCTGCGCAGCACGGTGGTGCCGTCCGGGCCGGCCACCTCGACGCCGGTCGCCCGGCGGCCCTCGAACACCACGCGCAGGGCGGTGGTCCCGGTGAGCACGGTCAGCCGGCCGGTGCCGAGGGCGGGTTCGGCGAAGGCCCGCCAGGAGCTGACGCGGCGGCCGTCGACGATGTTGAGGTGTGTGTGGCCGACACCGTGGAGGGCGGGACCGTTGTGGTCGTCGTTGCGGGCGAAACCGGCCTGGAGGGAGGCTTCCAGGATCGCCTCGCTGACGGGATGCGGGGCGGGGTTGCGCCGTACCGGCAGGGGACCGCCGCTGCCGTGGTACTCGGAGGCGCCGTCCTCGAAGTCCTCGGACCGCTTGAAGTAGGGCAGGACGTCGTCGAAGGACCAGCCGTCGGCGCCCCGGTAGGCCCAGTTGTCGTAGTCGGAGCGATGGCCGCGGACGTGGATCATGCCGTTGATGGAGCTGCTGCCGCCCAGCACCCGGCCGCGGGGCCAGGAGATGACCCGGCCCCCGGCGTGCCGCTGGGGCACGGTCTCGTAGGCGTGGTCGTGTTCGGTGCCGCGCAGGGAGATCATTCCGGCGGGGTCGTGCACGGCGGGGCTGTGGTCGTGGCCGCCGGTCTCCACCAGGGCGACGGTCCGGCCGGCGTCGACCAGGCGGCGGGCCACCACGCTGCCGGCCGAGCCGGAGCCGACGACGACGTGGTCGAATTCAACGGACGGTGGCATCGCTGGTCCTCCGGTGGCGGGCGGCGGGGTGGTCGGCGCGGACGGTGCGCTGTCCGGGGCCGTGGAAGCTCTCGCGCAGGGTGGTGCCCTCGTAGTCGTCCCAGACCCGGCCGCGGGAGCGGAGTTCGGGGACGACCAGGTCGACGAAGTCGTTGAACGAGGCGGGCGGAAGCACGTCGACGATGTTGAATCCGTCGATGTCGGCCTCGTCGATCCACCGTTCGAGTTCGTCGGCGACGGTCGCGGGAGAACCGACCAGGACGGGCCCGAAGCTGGAGACCGCCATGTGCTCGGCGATCTGACGGGGTGTCCATTCCCGGTCGGGATCCGCGGTGGTGAAGTTCCGCAGGATTCCCTGGATTCCGGGGGCATCCACATAGGCGAGCGGCTCGTCGAGATCGTACCGGGCCATGTCGACCTGGGTGATTCCGCTGAGCCGGGCGAGATTTCCCTCGATACTGGCGTAGGAGCGGTAGTCCTCGTACTTCGCCCGTGCCTCTTCGTCGGTGGGCGCGGTCACCACCGTCATGATGGCGAACATCTTGATGCTTTCGGGATCGCGTCCGGCGAGCCGGGCCCGTTCCCTGATGTCGAGGGAGAGGGGACGCAGAATGTCGGGGCGCTGTCCGCTCATGAAGACGCCTTCGGCGTGTTCCGCCGCGAAGGCGCGGCCGGCGCGGGAGGTGCCCGCCTGGTAGATGACGGGTGTCCGCTGTAGCGAGGGCTCGCTGAGAAAAATACCGGGGACGTCGAAATAGCGTCCGTGGTGCTCGATCGGGTGGACCTTCCCGGGGAGCGCGTAGACCCCGGCCGCCCGGTCCTTCACGACCGCGCCGTCCTCCCAGCTGCCCTCCCACAGCTTGTAGACGACCTCCATGAACTCGTCGGCCACGGCGTAGCGTTCGTCGTGCGGGAGCTGCTCGGCGCGTCCCAGGTTGCGGGCCGCGCTCTCCAGCGCGGAGGTGACCACGTTCCAGCCGATCCGGCCGCGGGTGAGATGGTCGAGCGTGGTCATCTTGCGGGCGAAGAGGTAGGGCAGCTCGTAGGAGGTGGACACGGTCACGCCGAAGCCCAGGTGACGGGTGGCGGCCGCCATGGCGGAGACGGCCAGCAGGGGGTCGTCGGTGGGCGTCTGGAGGGCCTCGCGGATCGTGGGGTCGGCGCTGGCGCGGTAGACGTCCAGGACACCCACCGCGTCGGCGATGAACAGTCCGTCGAACGTGCCGCGTTCCAGGGTGCGCGCGGTCTCGATCCAGAAGTCGAGGTCGTGGTAGCGGTCGGACGTGCTGTCCGGGTGACGCCAGAGGCCGGCGGTCGTGTGCGCCACCGCGGATGTCTTGAATCCGTTGAGCCGGATGCGTCGTCCGGGCCGGCCGCGCTGCTGGGATTGCTTCGTCATGTGGTGCGGGCTCTTCACGGGAATGCGCCCGGGACGGACCGAGGCGTGTGAGCGGGAAGGGGAGGTCCTCACCGCTTCGGTGCGGGAAAGACCTGAGAGGAGACGTCCGTCGCACGGGCGGGTGACGGCTTCGAGGGGAATACTCGCCGTACCCGGCCCGAGGGACGCCCGGCCGTGGACCGGGAGGAGTTCGATGCCGCGTTGTTCTTCGCTCGCCGTTCATGCCCGGCCGGCGGGAATACCGGGGGCACGCGGGGGCGGATCAGAGGCGACAGATACAGAGCGGGACGGGACAACAGGGCTCGGCGCCATGCGTGAATCGCATTGCACAACCGCCTTCCCGTCCTGGAGACCGGCAATCGGTCTCTCTTTCGATTTCCGACTTTATCAGCAAGCGGCTGTGGCGGTCCTCGCCAGATTCTGCACGCGGCTATCCGATTCCTGCACGATCGGTGAGCGGCTGGAGGGGTGTGCGGCTCGCTCTGTCAGTGCCGCCCCGTAGGGTTCCCGACATGAACGCGGAACCAGTCGTCGTCGCAGAGCCCATCTACACCCGCCTCGTCATGGAACGGGGGGACGTCCCTGCCCGGGCCCGCGCCGAGGCCGAACAGCTGGAGAACCTGCTGGAGCAGCTCTACCCGTCAGGCGGCACCCACCCGGTCCACGAGGCGCCGCCCGGATTCTTCACCCGGTCCATACCCTCACCGCGGTCCTAGACGACCTCCCGGACCCGGGGGAAGTGGCAGGCGGCCCCGTCTCCGGCGAGTGCCGGTGTCTCGCGGGCGCACCGGTCCCGCTCCCTCTCGTCCAGGCGGACGTGCAGCGGGCAGCGGGTCAGGGACGGCCGGCGGCTCACCCTCGGCCACACGCTCAGCGCGGGCTCCGCCTCCGCGCAGGTCGACCAGGTGTTCCGCTCCGAGGCGTACCCGGTCCACCGTGAGCCGGCCGGCGAGAACCTCTTCCAGAACTACGGGTCGGTCGGCTCCCCGGAGGTCGACGCACTGCTGAAGAAGGCCACGGAGACGACGGACACCGCCGAGGCCGACAAGCTCTACAACGAGGCCGACGCGAAGATCTGGGCGCTGGGCCACTCCGTCCCGGTCTACCGGCGCCCCCAGGTCCTCGCAGTCCGCTCGAACCTCGCCGACTACGGTGCGAGCGGCCTCGCGGACGTCGACCACACGAAGGTCGGCCGGCTCAGGAAGTGAGGGCGGGGCCCATCGGGACGTCGCCGCGCAGGGTGATGCGGTGCATGACCCGGTGCTGGTCGCCGTAGTCGCGGTTGGCGTAGTGGGCCGTGGCGCGGTTGTCCCACAGGGCGACGTCCCCCGGCCGCCAGCGATGGCGTACGACGTGTTCGGGCTTGGTGAGGTGGGCGTACAGGATGTCCAGGACGCCTCGGCTCTCGTACTCCGAGACACCGGCGATGTGCGAGGTGAAACCGGGGTTCACGAACAGGCCCCGGCGGCCGCTCTCGGGGTGCACCCGCACCACCGGGTGCTCCACCGGGGTCAGTTCGGTGAACACCTCCCCCTCCCAGACGTTGCCCCGCCCCTGCCGCTTCTGGGCCAGGTAGTACCCGAACTCACGGCTGCCGTCGTGGACGGCGGTGAGCGTGTCGACGTACGCCCGCAGGCCCGGGGACAGTGACTCGTAGGCGAGCTGGCTGTCGGCCCAGTTCGTGTCGCCGCCGGTGGGCGGCAGTACGACGGCCCGCAGGACCGAGATCGCCGGCGGGCGCCGTACGAACGTCACGTCCGTGTGCCAGACGTCGGAGAACCCGTTGTCCTGGCTGTCCAGTGCGTAGACCTCGGGGGCCACGTCGCCGGAGTCGTGCACCGGGTGGCCTGCGGTGACCTCGCCCAGACGCCGGCCGAAGTCGATCTGCGCTGCGTCGTCGAGGCCGTGCTGGCCCCTGACGAAGAGCACCTTGTGGGCGACGAGCGCTTCCCGGAGCGCGCGCACCTGGCCGTCGTCGAGGTGCGCGAGGTCGATGCCGTGGATCTCCGCGCCGAAGCGCGGGCCGAGTCCGGTGACCGGCAGCCCCGTCGGGGCGGGCCGGCCGCTGACGATGCTCATGTGCGAGTCCTTCCTGTGGCTGGGGGCGGCTGTCAGGCGGCCGCGGCGCTCTTCACCGCGTGCGCGACCCGCACCCGCAGTTCGTTGAACTCCCTCGATCCGCGCAGTTCCTCGGCGTCGACGCCGTCACGGGGCAGCGGGACCGGCAGGTCCAGTGCCACCGTGCCGGGTCCCTTGGTCAGCACCACGACACGGGAGGCGAGGAACACCGCCTCGTCGGCCGAGTGCGTCACGAACACCGTGGTCCGCCCGGTCTGCGCGGCCACCCGGCGGACGTCCTCCTGGAGCCGTTCCCTGGTCAGCGCGTCCAGGGCGGCGAACGGCTCGTCGAGCAGGAACAGCGGGTTCTCGGCGGCCAGCGCCCGGGCGATGGCCACCCGCTGCTGCTGGCCGCCGGAGATCTCCCAGGTGCGCCGGGCCTCGGTGCCCTCCAGACCCACCCGGGCCAGCAGCTCCGCGCGGCGCGCCGGCCGGCGGGCCCGGTCGACGCCCGCGTACCGCAGCGCCAGGTCGATGTTGCCCCGTACGGTGCGCCAGGGGAACAGCCTCGGCGTCTGGAACACCACGCCGGCCGTGTCACCCGGTCTCGGCTCGCTGCCGGAGACCAGGACCGACCCGCGGGTGGGCGGCTCGAATCCCGCGATCAGCCGCAGCAGTGTGCTCTTGCCGCAGCCGGAGGCGCCCACCAGGACCAGGAACTCACCGGCCGGGACGGTCAGGTCCACCGGCCCGACGGCGGTGACGCCGTCGTAGGCATGGGTGACCCGCTCGATCCGGACGGCCTCCGCGCGCGAGGACGGTGGCCTGCCGGTGGCCCGGGTGATCTCACTTGAGGACATCGGAGAGCCCCTCCAGGTAGAAGGCCTTGCGCACGACGGCCTTCGAGGGCGCGGCGTCGATCTGCTTCTGCCCGGCCAGGAAGCCGGCCGTGTCGGTGACGTAGGTCAGCAGCCTGCCCGGTGCGGAGGCGGTGCCGAGCCAGTCGGCGGAGGCCACCTGCTCCGGGGTGAGGAACACGCCCTGGGCGAGCTGCGCCCGCGCGTCCGTCTCGCTGATGTCCAGTTCGGCGGCCACCGCCCGCACCGAGCCGTCCCGGTCCGATCTGAGCAGCCGCAGCGCCTCGGCCTCGGCCTTCCGCCAGGCGTCGATGGCCCCGGGGTCGCGGGCGATCAGCTCGTCCGACACGACGGCCAGGTCGAGGGTCGGCTTGCCGGCGTCGCCGATCTCCTTGCTGCTGGTCAACTGGGTTCCGGTCTTGCGGAGTTCGTCGAGGGTGGGCAGCCAGACGTATGCGGCGTCGATGTCACCGCGCTGCCAGGCCGCGAGGATCGGCTGCGGCTGGAGGTCGATGAGCCGGACGTCGGAGGGCGCGAGGCCGGCGAGGTCCAGCGCGGCGAGCAGGCTGTAGTGCGAGGTGGAGGCGAACGGGGTGGCGATCTTCCGCCCCTTGAGGCCGGCGACCCCCGAGATGCCGAGGCTCTTGCGCGCGACGAGCGCCTCGTTCTCGCCGGCCACGTCCAGGATCCAGGCGACCTTGTACGGGATCGGTGAACTCCCGGACACCCCACGGGCGAACGGGCTCGATCCGAGGGCGGCGATGTCGAGGGAGCCGCCGATGAAGGCCTGGTTCACACTGGCACCGGAGTCGAACTTGACCCAGGAGATCCGGTGGTCCGGCAGCGCCTTCTCCAGCAGCTTCCCGTGCTTCACGATCAGGTCGCCGCTGGGGAAGGCGAAGTACCCGATCCGGAGTCTGCCGCCTCCGCCGGAGGACGAGGCCTCGCTGTCGGTGGCGCAGCCGGTGACGGCGGCGGAGACGGTGGCGAGGGCACCGGCGAGGAGCAGGCGGCGGGACGGGCCTTGCGGGACACGGGGCATGTCGGATCCGTTTCTCTGCGGGCGGATGCGGTTGCGGGTACGTGCACGCGCGGGTGGGGTGGGGTCACGCTCGGACGGCGGCGCGCGGACGGGTCACCCGCGGCCGCGCCAGGGGACGGCCGCGCGCTCCAGGCGGAGCAGCAGACCGTCGATGACCAGACCCGAGACGCCGATGGTGATGATGCCGACGAGCACCACGGGCGTGTTGTTGTAGTTGGCGGCGTCCTTGACCATGCCGCCGATGCCGGGGAGTCCGTTGACCAGTTCGGCGGCGACCAGGGAGGAGTAGGCGACGCCGACGGCGAGCCGGACTCCGGTGAGGGTCTCGGCCAGCGCGGACGGCGCGATGACGTCCCTGACCACGTCCCACCGTGATCCGCCGAGGGCGCGGGCGGCCTCGACCAGGCTTTGTGGTACGGCCGCCACGGCGGTCGTGGTGGACACCGCCACCGGCGGGAAGGCGGCCACCGCGAGCAGGGTGACCTTGGGCGTCTCGTCGATGCCCAGCCAGATGACGAGCAGCGAGAAGTACGCGAGCGGCGGCAGCGTCCGCAGGAAGGTGATCCACGGCTCGAACAGCGAGCGCGCCCAGCCGACCGTGCCCATGAGCAGTCCGAAGACCACCCCGGCGGCGATGCCGGCGCCGGCGCCGAGCGCGATGCGGCGCAGGCTGATCCCCAGGTGCTCCAGGAGGGTGGTGCCGTTGTAGCCGCGGGTGCCGTCGTGCGTGGTCGAGACGTCGAGGAACGCGTCCCACACCTTGGCGGGCGGCGGGACCAGCGTCTGGCTCCAGGTGCCGCTCGCCGCCGCCAGCTGCCACAGGAGCAGGAAGAGCAGGAGCGAGGCGACGGGGAGCGCGGTACGGCGCGCCCGTCCCGGGACGAGGGGACGGGCCCGCCCTTGCGCGGGCGGGCGGGATGCCGTGGTGCGGGGGGCGGTGTCGGGCACGGGAGGTGTGGTGGACACGGGGTGGCCTCCAGAACGGCGCCGGGAAACGGCGGCTGGGGTCGGCGGAGGGGTCGACAGCCCACAGGTGCGGCGGGAGCGGGCGCCGTCGCGGGGACGGCGGCGTGTCACGGGTGTGTCAGCGGCGCGGACTCACGGGTCAGCGACAACACGGAGCCGGGCGTCGGCACAGGTCGATGACCAGGCGTCGCACCAAGGGCTCGTGATTCATGGGGAGTTCCTACCCCGGTCGGCGCTCTCCCCAGCAGCGGCCGTCCGCTTTTTTTCTCACGGCGGCCCAGATACTGGGACGCGCGGTTCGCTCCGCGGGCGCGTCTGTAATATGCCCCGCATGTCCAAGAGGTTCTACGGTCGGCGCTACGTCGACCTGCTGCGTGTCTCCTCCTCCATGTGTTGATCGCCTCAGGCGACGCACGGTGGAGCGCTCCGAGCGCGTTCCACGCACTCCCTCGGACCTCGATCCCTCAGGCACATGGCTGATCTCACGCACACCCTGGACTCCATAGCCGGGCTCATCCGGCGACCCGTGGCACTCGACGATGCCCGGATGATCCCGATCGCCTCGACCCCGCACCACGGGCTCATCGACAGCAGCCGGATGCGGCTGCTGCTCGGCCGCCCGGCCGCGCCCAGTGTCCGCGCGCGGCTGCTGCGGGAGGAGCGCATCAACGACGCGCTGCACGCGAAGCGCATCGACCCCTTCGACGGTCTGGAACTGGGGCGTGTGTACGTCCCCGTCCGCGACCGGGACAGCACCCTGGTCGGGCACGTCTGGGTGATCGACCCGGACGCGACGCTCACCGGGGACCGGCTGCGCTCCTTCGGCCGGACCGCCGGCGCCCTGCTCGCCGGTCCGGCCGCCGACTACGCCCGGCGCTCCGGTGCCCCCGGCCCGGCCGGTTCGCCGCCGGCGCCGGAACCGGCCGCCGCGCACCGCCTGCTGGTGGCGCGCGCGGTGCCGACCGGGATCATCGATCCGGCGGGCGGCCGGCAGAGCGGACTGGGCGGCGCCCTGGCGGACTCGCTGCGCGGGACCGCGCCCGCGCTCCGGGTCACGGTGGTGACCCGCGACGACGGTGATGTGGTGCTGACCCTGGCGGGACCGGCCGAGGAACTGGGCCGGTCCCGGCTGGACGGGGTGCTGGCCCGGGCGTCCGCCGGGCTGCGGGCGGACGTCCTGCCCCCTTATCTGGCGCCCCGGTTCGCGGTGTCGCCACGCTTCGGCCCGGACCGGCCGCGGCCGCAGGGCTCCGCGGTCGACGCGCTGCGCGACGTCCTGACCGCCTCGGAGCGGTCGCCGGACGGCCCCGCCGTCCGGTACGCGGCCGACGTGCCCGCCTACGAACTCCTCGGCGAGCTGCGGCAGTCGCTGGGCGGCGAGGACCTCGGTGTGCCGGCCGGGGTCCGGCTGCTGCTGGCCGACCGCCGGGGCCGGGCCCTGGCCCGGACCGTGAAGACGTTCCTGGACCTGGGCGGCAACCACAAGCAGACCGCCGAACAGCTGAACGTCCACCGGGGCACGCTGTACTACCGGCTGGAGCAGGCGACCGAGCTGACGGGGCTGTCCCTCCAGGACGGCGTGGCCCGGCTCCGGCTGCACCTCGGGCTCACCCTGGCCTCGTTGCGGGGCGAGCTGTGAGGCGCGGCCGGCCCCGGTCACACCTCCAGGGAGTCCAGGGGCGCCCGGTGCTCCAGGTGCTCCAGGGCTCGCAGCGCGGCCGCGCCCAGGGCGAGGTTGCTGCTCACCACGGGCAGTCCGACCCGGCGGCGGAGTTCGGCACGCGCGTCCGCGGTACGCAGGTTGGTGCAGCTCAGCATGACCACCGTGGCGTCGTCGCCGGCCGGGGCGTCGCGGGCGAAGCCGATCAGTTCCTCGGTGCCGACCCGGGCGGTCTCCTCGTCCTCGGTGATGCCGAGGCCGAGCGCGTCGGTGACCGTCAGCCCGTGGGACTCCAGGTAGCGGCGCTCCGCCGCCACGAGGTCCGTGGTGTACGACGCCCGCAGCCGTACCCGGCCGCCCTCGGCCCGCAGGGCCGCCACCATGGCCCGGGCGGCGGTGACCACCGGGGCCCCGCCGGCCGCCTCCAGCCGGCCGATCAGCTCCGCCTCGTGGGCGCGGCCCCGGACGAAGGTGCCGCTGGTGCAGGCGAAGAGGGTGAGCGCGGGGCGGATCGGGGCGAGCGCCTCGGCCTGCCGTACCGCGTCCTCCTCCAGGGCGAGCAGGTCGTCCAGGGTCACCGAGGGCAGCCGCATCCGGGCCACGTGCAGGCTCGCCCGTCCCGCGAGCAGGCCGGGCAGTTCCCGTTCGACGGCGGTGTCGGTGGCCGGGACGAGCACCGCGATCCTCGGCGGTTCGGCGAGCGGCGGCCGGGTGGACGCCCCCTCCGCGTCCGCCCGGCCGGTCGTCGTGGGGATGCCGCTCACAGGTACGAGGGCTTCCCGGTCTCGGCCTTGCTCGGGTCCAGGCCCGCCTTCTTGAGGGCTGTGGCGATGCTGCCGTCCTTGTGCAGCGCGGCGATCACCGTGTCGAGGCCGTCCTTGAGCTTGTCGTTGTTCTTGGCGAGGACGAACGCGACCTGTCCGGGGGTGGTGGCGGCGGCCAGCCGGTCGTCCTTCTCCAGGGCCTTGACGGTGAACTCGGTGTCGCCGTACAGGGTCAGCGCGGTGCCGTAGCTGTCGAGGCCCGCGTCGAGGCGGCCGGCCTGGATGTCCTGCTTGAGTTCCACCGACGACGGATACTGCTTGAGTTCGCCGCCGAGTGCCTTGTCGATGTCCTCGACCCAGTTGTAACCCTGGACCGTGCCGACCTTCTTGCCCTTCAGCCCGTCGACCGTGGAGATTCCGGACTTCGAGATGACCGAGCCGGGCTCGATGTACACGGGGTCTGTGAAATCGACCACCTTGGCGCGTTCCTTGGTGCGGAATATGGAGCCGATCGCGATGTCTATTCGCTTCTGCCGGACCGCGGGAATGAGGGCGGAGAATTCATAGGGGCGGGCCACGACCTTCAGCCCGTACTTCTTGGCGATCTTGTAGACGACGTCGCCGTCGGGTCCGACGATCCGGCCGTTCTCGATGCTGGAGAAGGGCGGGAACGTCGGTACACCAACGGTCAGTTGACCTGTACTGACGGTACTGAAGGGGGCCTTCGAACCGGCATCGGCGTCCGCCGACGAGGTGCCGCCGCACGCGGTCAGCGACCCCACGAGCAGCGTTCCGGCCAGCGCGGCGAGGGCTCTGAATGGCGTACGGGATTTCATGGCGGGTGCTCTCCGTGTGCTCGACTGCCGGACCTTTGCGCCGACTGTGCCATCAGCCTGCCCCAGGAACCTGACGACGGTAAATAGACAATCGCCCAAGAAACAATCTTTCAACAAATGCTCATGGAATCATCCGCGGAACGGGACGTAGTGTCCTACCTGCACCGCACGACAGACACCTCCCGAAAGGGATTCGGATTGTGACAGAGATGACATGTGTTCCGGCGCTCGCCGTCGATTCGGCACGCCTGTGGAATTCACTTCACGAGGTGTCCGCGTTCGGTGCCACCGCGGGCGGCGGGCTGGACCGGCTGGCGCTCGGCGACCACGACCGGGCGGCCCGCGACCACCTGGTGCGCGCGGCGCGCGAGCGGGGGTGGGCGGTCGCCGTCGACCCGGTCGGGAACGTGTTCGTCACCCGGCCCGGCACGGAGCCGGACGCGCCCGCTGTGCTGATGGGCTCGCACCTGGACTCCCAGCCGCTCGGCGGGCGTTACGACGGCACCTACGGGGTGCTGGCGGGTCTGGAGGTGCTGCGCACGCTGGACGACGCGGGGGTGGCCACCCGGCGTCCGCTCGTCCTCGCCGACTGGACCAACGAGGAGGGCTCCCGGTTCAGCCCGAGCATGCTGGGCTCCGCCGTGTACACCGGCGCCCACGACCTGGCCGCCGCGCTGGCCCGCACCGACAACTCGGGCGCCACGCTGGGCGGTGAGCTGGTCCGCATCGGCTACGCCGGGACACCCGACGGCGTCCCGCGCCGCCTGCACCGGGCCCTTGAGGTGCACATCGAACAGGGTCCGGTCCTGGAGGCGGAGGGCGTCGACATCGGCGTCGTCACGGGGGTGTACGGCATCCGCTGGTACGACGTGTCGGTGCGCGGCGCCGGCGGGCACAGCGGGACCACGCCGATGTCCCTCCGCCGGGACGCGCTGGTGGCGGCCGGCGCCGTCGTGCAGGGGGTCAGCGACCTCGCCCGCACGATCTCGCCGGAGCTGCGGGCGACCACCGGCGAGATCGTGGTGTCGCCCAACTCCCGCAACTCCATACCCGGTTCGGTGCGCCTCGCGCTCGACGTCCGGCACCCCGAGGAGACGGTGCTCGACCTCGCCGAGCAGGCCCTCGGGACGCTGGCCGGCGAGGTCGCCGGCCGGCTGGGCACCGAGGTGACGATCGAGCCGGTGCTGTCCCAGCCGCCGACGGTGTTCGACACCGGGTCGGTGACCGCCGTACGCGCGACCGCCGACCGGCTCGGGCTGAGCCGCCGGGACGTGGTGTCCGGGGCCGGGCACGACTCCGTGCACCTGTCCCGGGTCGCCCCCACCGCGATGATCTTCATCCCGTGCGTGGGCGGTGTCAGCCACCACGAGAGCGAGGACATCCTCCCGTCGTGGGCGGCGAACGGCGCGAACGTGCTGCTGCACACCGCGCTGGACGCGGCCGGGGAGGACGGCTGACATGACGTCGTCCACCAGTGACGGGGCCGCGGTCGCGGTGCGCGGGCTCGCCAAGTCCTTCCACGGGCACCGCGTGTTCGCGGACGTAGATCTCGACGTCAGGGCGGGCACCGTGACCGCCGTGGTCGGCCCGAGCGGCTCCGGCAAGAGCACCCTGCTGCGGTGCGTGAACAGGCTGGAGACACCGGACGCGGGCACGGTCACCGTCGACGGGGTCGCCTACCCGGCCGCCGAACGTCTCGACCGGGTCCGGAGCACGGCCCTGCACCGCACCGCCGGCATGGTCTTCCAGTCCTTCAACCTCTTCCCCCACCTGACGGCCGAGCGCAACGTCACCCTGGCCCAGTGCCGGGCCCTGGGACGCCCGCGTCCCGAAGCGGTCCGCCGCTCGCGCGAACTCCTGGACCGCGTGGGCCTGCTGGACAAGGCCGACGCGCACCCGCACGCCCTGTCCGGCGGGCAGCAGCAGCGGGTGGCCATCGCCCGCGCGCTCGCGCTGGACCCGAAGGTGCTGCTGTTCGACGAGCCCACCTCGGCCCTCGACCCCGAACTCGCCCTCGACGTGCTGGCGGTGATGCGCTCGCTGGCCGCGGAGGGCCGCACGATGATCGTGGTCACCCATGAGATGAGGTTCGCCGAGGAGGTGTCCGAGCAGGTCGTCATGATGGCCGACGGCAGCGTCGTCGAATCCGGCACACCGGAGCAGGTCTTCGGATCCCCCGCGCATCCCCGTGCCCGCCGCTTCCTGGCCTCGGTCAGGGGGCGCTGACCGTGGACCTGCTCACCGCGATCCTGCGGGGCGTGCCGCTCACCCTGGGGGTGACGGCCGCCTCCTTCACGCTGGGCGCGCTGCTGGCCGTACCGCTGGCGGCGGGGCTGGGCGCCCGGCACCCGCTCGCCCGGATCCCCGTCCGCGCGCTGGTCGACCTGGTGCGCGGGGTTCCCGTCCTGGTCTGGCTGTTCCTGCTGTACTTCGGGCTGTCCGTCGGCGAGCTGCGCCTGGAGGCCCTCCAGGCCGCGGTGCTCACGCTGGGCGGGGTGTCCGCCGCCTATCTCGCGGAGACCTACCGCGGCGCCGTGGCCGCCGTGGACGCCGTGGACGCCGGGCAGTGGGAGGCGGCACGGGCGCTGGCCCTGCCCCGGGCCGCCGCGTTCGTCACCGTCGTCGCCCCGCAGGCGGCCCGGATCGCGCTCCCCTCCGTCACCACGTTCGCCCTCACCCTCCTCAAGGACTCCTCCGTCCCCAGTGTGATCGGGGTGACGGACATCGCCTTCCACACGGTCGAACAGGCCCGCTCCACCGGCCAGGGCCTGCCCGCCTACGGAGTGGCGGTCGCCCTCTACATCGCGATCAGCGTGCCCGTCGCACTGCTCTCCCGGTACCTCGACCACCGGCTCAGGAAGAAGGTGGCGCGATGAACGACGGTGTCGCCGACTGGCTGCCGGACCTCCTCGACGGGCTCGGCGTCACCCTGCGTCTCACCGGGGTCAGCCTGGCCTGGGGCCTGCCCGCGGGCCTGCTGCTCGCCCTGCTCTCCTCCTCCCGCCGCCGGGCCGTCGCCTGGCCCGCCGTCGCGGTGGTGGAGGCCGGCCGGGGCACCCCCGTCGTGGTGGCGCTCCAGTTCGTCTACTACGGGCTGCCCGGCGCGGGCGTCCGGCTGGACGCCGTGCCCGCCGTGTGGCTGGCGATCGGTTTCAGCGTCGCCGCCTACTCCAGCGAGATCCTGCGCGCCGCCCTCCAGTCCGTCCCGCGCGGGCAGAGCGAGGCCGCCGGCGCCCTGGCGCTGTCGCGCACCGACGCGCTGCGGTACGTGATCCTGCCCCAGGCGCTGCGCGTGGCGCTGCCCCCGCTGCTCGGGCTCTGTGTCCAGATGTTCCAGGCGACGTCCCTGGCGTTCGCCGTCTCGGTGCCCGAACTCACCAGCCGTGCCTACGCCGTCGGCTCCACCACCTTCCGGTACGTGGAGGTCCTCGCGGTCGCCGGCATCTTCTACGCGCTGGTCGCACTGCCGGTGATCCGGCTGGTCGCGGCCCTGGAAAGACGGTCCGGCGGCCACGCCCCCGGACCCCGCACGAAAGGAAACCCCCGATGACCGACCGCCGTTTCCACCTCGGCTGGTTCCTCAACTACACCGTCGACGGCTGGGACGAACAGTGGTCCGACGGCGGCCGGGACTGGTCCGGCGAGGTGTACGTCGACATCGCCCGCCAACTGGACCGGGCCGGCTTCGACTACGTCCTGCTGGAAGACAAGCTGATGGTCTCCGACACCTACGGCGGGAGCTTCGAGGCCGAACTCCGGCACGCCCAGCACTCCCCCAAGCTCGACCCGGCGCCCCTGGTGCCGCTCCTCGCGCAGGCCACCGAGCATCTCGGCTTCATCGTCACGCTGTCCTCGACGTTCTACCCGCCGTACCTGCTGGCCCGGCTGGTGTCGACGCTCGACCACATCACCCGGGGCAGGGTCGGCTGGAACATCGTGACCTCGGCCGAGGACCGGGCCGCGCAGAACTTCGGTCACGACACCATCCCCGAGCACGACCTGCGATACGAGAAGGCCGACGAGTACGTCGACCTGGTACGCAGGTTGTGGGGGTCGTGGGAACCCGGCGCGGTGGTACGCGACCGCGCCACCCGCACCTACGTCGACCACACCAAGGTCCACGACATCGACTTCGAGGGCCGCTTCTACCGGGCCCGGGGGCCGCTCAACACCGTGCCGTCCCCGCAGCACTTCCCCGTCCTGGCGCAGGCCGGCGGCTCGCCGAAGGGGCGGGCGCTCGGCGCGAAGTACGCCGACACGGTGGTGGCGCCCGCCTCGACGGTCGAGGACATGCGCGCCTACCGGGACGACATCCGCCGCCGCGCCGCCGAGCAGGGCCGCGACCCGGACGCGGTGAAGGTGCTCTTCCTCGTCTCCCCGACCCTGGGCGACACCGACGAGCACGCCTGGCAGCGGGTCGAGGCCCGGGTGAACGACCCGCTGTTCATCGAGCGCAGCCTGGTGGCCGTCTCCGACGTCACGGACATCGACTTCTCCCGGTTCGACCTCGACGAGCCGCTCCCGGACGACCTGGTCACCAACGGCGAACGCGGCACCCTGCGGGCCATGGTGGAGGGCGGCCGGGGCAGGACGCTGCGCGAGCTGATCACCGGCGACGTCGGCCGGCGCAAGGGGGACCTCGTCGGCTCCCCCGCGACGGTCGCCGACCGGCTGGAGGAGATCGCCGAGGCCGTGGGAGGCGACGGCTTCCTGATCCACGCGCCCGGTCTGCGGGTGAGCCGCAAGTACGTCGTCGAGATCACCGACGGGCTGGTCCCGGAGCTGCGCCGCCGGGGCCTGGTGCGCGCCGAGCGCACCACCCGCCATCTCCGCGACACGCTGCGGGAGTTCTGAACCAGTCGCACGGCCCAGCATCCACCGTCCCTTTTCCCACCCGCCCAGGAGGCAGCCCATGACCCGACCGTACGACCACCCGCGCGCCGTGGCCGACGGCGCTCCCCTCGACGGGCGCACGGTCGTCCTGATCGGCGGAGGTTCGGGAATCGGACTGCGCGTGGCCCACCGGGCCGTCGCCGCCGGCGCACAGGTGGTCCTCGGCGGACGTGGGGCGGACCGACTGGCCGCCGCCGCGGACCGGTTGGGCACCGGATCCGTCCGCCGGCGGACCGTCGACGTGACCGACGACGCCTCGCTCGCCGCCTTCTTCGACGGAATCGACCGCGTCGACCACCTGTTCACCTCCGCCGGCACCTACCGCGTCGGCCCGCTGACCGAGCTGAGCCCGGCCGACGCCGAAAGCCCCTTCGTGTCCAAGTTCTGGGGCCAGTACCACGCGGTGCGGCATGCGGCGCCCAAGCTGTCGCGGGACGGTTCCGTCGTGCTGATGTCCGGCGCCGCCGGCGCCCGGCCGCCCGGTCCGGCGCCCGCCTACGCCGCGTGCAACGCCGCCCTCGAAGGGCTGGGCCGGGGCCTGGCGGTCGAGCTCGCGCCGGTCCGTGTCAACGTCGTCTCGCCCGGCACCGTCGACGGGAACCTGTGGGCGCAGCGTCCGGCCGCGGACCGCGAAGCGGCGTTCGCCCAGTACCGCGAGGACACCCTGCTGCACCGGCTCGGCACGGAGGACGAGATCGCGCACGCCGTGCTGTTCCTCTTCACCAACGGCTACACCACCGGCTCGACCCTGTACCCGGACGGGGGTTACACCCTCCGCTGAGCCCGCCCGCCGAAGCCGTCAACCCGCGTGCGGGTACGTTCACCCTTCACGGGTGTGAAGGCTACCCGTCCGGCATATTCATCCGGTCAGCCTCGGGCCGGGCGGGAGGGGCGGGCGGGGTACGCGGGACGGGAGCGGCGGACGCACGGCGGGGCGGGCGGCCGCGCGCCGGGGAGCGTCCGGGCCCGACCGCGCACAAACCCTCCCGGACCACATGGCCCGAACCCGCCCGCCGGTCACTTCACGCAACCGCTCGCATGCGGTGCGCTACCCCCTGTCACGACCCCGCCACGGCGCACCACGGCCGTCGCGGGGCGCAGTCCGGCAGCACCGACGCAAGGGGAAGAACCGTGACCACACCTCCCGCACCGCCGCTCAGGGTCTCCCTGGCCAACGGCAGTTTCGAACAACCCGTCGTCTCCGGCGTGGAGATCCTGCCGGACTCGTCGCAGACCCAGGCGGCCAAACGCGTGCCCGGCTGGCTGACCACCGCCACCGACCACCGCATCGAGCTGTGGCACTCGGGGTTCCAGAACGTGCCCGCGGCCGACGGCGACCAGTTCGCCGAGCTCAACGCCAACCAGGTCTCAACGCTGTACCAGGACCTGCCGACCACCCCGGGCAGCAAGCTGTTCTGGCGGCTGTACCACCGCGGCCGCGAGGGCGACGACACGATGGCGCTGGACATCGGCACGCCCGGTGCCACGGTGGAGCAGCGCCGGATGACCGACGGCAACACCGCCTGGGGCTACTACACCGGCACGTACACCGTCCCGGCGGGCCAGACGCTGACCCGGTTCGCGTTCCGTTCGGTCTCGGCGGCCGGCGGCAACCAGAGCATCGGCAACTTCCTCGACGGTGTCTTCTTCGGCACCGCGCCCTATCTGGTCCTGGACAAGGCCGCGATCCCGGCCGGCCCGCTGGAGGTCGGCGACGTCATCACGTACCGGATCACCGCGAAGAACGAGGGCGGTGGCGCCGCCGAGCGGCTGGTCCTGACCGACGACATCCCGGCGGGCACCACCTATCTGCCCGGCTCCCTGCGCATCCTCGACGGGCCGAACGCCGGGGCCAAGAGCGACGCCCGCGACACCGACCAGGCCTCCTACGACGCCCAGGCGGGCAAGGTCGTCTTCAACCTGGGCACCGGCGCCACCGGCACGCAGGGCGGCAGCCTGGCCAACACCCTGTCCCTGCCCGCGGGGACGACCGTCGAGTACCGGGTCACCATCGACACCGCCAGCGGCGGCAAGCAGATCACCAACACCGCGAGCGCGGCCTACGAGAACCGGCTCGGCGCGACCCCCGAGGCCTTAACGGCCACCTCCGGCCAGACCGTCACGGAGGTCAGGCCGGCCGCCGACCTCGGCGTGACCAAGGCGGCGGACGCGACCACCGTCACCGTCGGGCAGACGGTCACCTTCCGGATCACCGTCCGCAACACCGGCCCGAACGACGCCACCGGCGTGCGGGTCGCCGACCCCCTCCCGAAGGGCCTGGTGTTCCTGTCCGCCGAGCCGAGCCAGGGCCACTACGACCCCGACACCGGTGTCTGGACCGCGGGCGGCGTCCCCGACGGCGCCGACGCCACCCTCGTCCTGCGGGCGAAGGCCACCGCCACCGGCAAGGTCACCAACACCGCGACCGCCACGGCCAACGAGAAGGACCCCGACCCCACCGACAACTCCGACTCCGTCACGGTCTGCGTCACGGCCGCCCCCGCCTGCTGCGACCCCTGCCGCGACAGCGCCGGCTGACACCGACCTCCCTCCACCCGTCCGGGCCGCCCTCCCACGAGAGGGGCGGCCCGGACGGCCGCGCGCACCGTTCCAGGCCGACGGCCGCCTCCTCGGTCCGGGTTACGCCGGGGAGCGGGAACGGCCGGACGGGGAGGGCGGGTTCGCGGCGGTGGTGGGCCTGTTGACGCGGGGCCCGGGAACCGGCAGGGCCGTTTCCCGGTTTGCGGGCCGACGTCACGTTCTGGCCTGTATATAACTGCTCACGGCCGGCCTCCCCCGCGTCGCAGAACAGTGGCCGCGCGAGGAGCAGCAGCACCGGCCCGGCCAAGGCGTCCGTCAAGGACGAGCTGAAGCCGACCGTCTCCGCGTCCGCGCCACAGCAGGGCGACCCGCCCAAGCGCCGCGGCAGCGTGTCCGTCAGCAACGCCTCCAGCGAGCTGCGGCGCTCCGACGAGAAGCTCGCGGTCAAGGTGCGGGCACCGCTGGCTCTGCGGCCCAGGGGGACCGGACGTCTGTCCGACGAGGACGTACGGACGGTGCCGGCGGTGCTGGGGCGGGTGCGGTAGGCGCACCTTCGCCTGCCGACGGGTCAGGTGCGGGGCGGGCGCAGCGCCTCGATGCCGCGTGGCCGGGCCGCTCGGGCGAGCGGCTCCGCGTCGATCGTCACCGGCGCGGGAAGGGCCGGAGCCCGGAGGGCCGGAGCGGGTTGGGGCGGGGCGGGCCGCGGGTGGGGACCGCAGCAGGGGTGCGGGCAGGGCAGGACGACGACCAGTGCGATGACGGTGGGTCCGGTGCTCCGGCGGGTGCGGAGCGAGGCGGTCTGCGGGTTCCCGCCCGGCAGGGGTGGTCGGGGGCTAGGGTGCATGGGAGACGTCCCTTTCGTACGGCGTCGTGGTGGGGAGTACGCCCGGCCGGTGGCCTCGGAACCGGTGGCCGGAGCGGGACTCCCCACCCTCTTTCTCGTGTGCTTCGTGCTCCCGCGCGGTCAGCGGCGAGCGGCGAACTCCTGGAGCCGGTCGACCAGTTGACGGTCGGGGCGGGCGACGATGACGGAGCGGTGGGGAGCGCGTGCGGCGAGCCGGTCGACCTCGTTCTCCAGGCGGTCGGTGGGGGCCAGCGCGGTGGAGCCGTTGATGCGGACGTAGCGGGCGAAGAGTTCGAGGCCTTCGAGGAAGGCGGCGTCGGGCGGTGTGGTGTCGGCCATGGAGTGGGTGAGCTGGTGGAACCAGTGCCGCGCCCGCTTGGACTCGCCGACGGCCAGGTGGTGCAGGTGCAGGCAGTAGGCGGCGGCCCGGCTGCCGGCGCCGGCCGCGAGCTGCCACCAGAACTGCGCGGACTCGGGATGGCGGGTGAGGTAGAGCAGGCAGGCGAAGGCGAGGGCGCCGTCGACGTCCAGGTGTTCCTCCGCCAGCGGACCGCGTTCGGGACCCTCGGCGATCTTGGCGACGTGGTCGGCGACGGCGGGTTCGTTGAGCACCCACCGGCACACCACGCCCAGCCGCTGGCCGGCCTGGGCGGCGCGCGCGATCTCCGTGATCGGGGTGCGCCGGCGGGCGTCGGCGGCGAGACGGCGCAGCCCGTCGGCCACGTCGAAGCCGCGCGGGTCCGCGACCGGCAGCCGGGCCTCGTCCAGCAGGATGTCGAGAGTGGTCGTCACGGTCGCTCCCTCTTGTGCTGGGGCCTCTTGCGTTCGTCGGGCAGGCCGAGCTTGACGCGCAGCCGCTCCTTGCCGCGGCGCAGGTGGTGGCCGACGGTGCGTTCGTCGATGCCGACGTACCAGGCGACCTTGGCGGTGGGGTAGCCGAGGACGTAGCGGAGCACGATCACCTCGAACTGGCGGTTGGGGAGTTCCGCGATCGCCTCGTACAGTCCGCTGGTCGACTCCATCTTGCGGAGCCGGTCCCGGGCCGTGGCGAGCACCGGGGACAGCGCCTGGGCGATGGGCCCGTTGATGACGAACGCCGCCTCCCGTCCCTCGCGTTCGAGACGGTCGTGCACGGCCCGCCGCACGATCGCCCAGGCACCCTGTTCCAGCGAGCCCGAGCTGAGCAGCTCCGTCCAGCCCGCGAGGATCTTGAGGAACACCTCGTGGATGACCTCTTCGGCCACCTCCCTGGTGCCGAAGTGGACTTCGGCGTAGGCGTGGAACGGCTCCTGGTGTCCGAGGTAGAAGGCCTCGAAGTCCAGGGGCAGTTCCAGCGGCACGTACATGGACTGCGACAGCCCCGCGCCCCCTTCCGGGGCCGGGGCGCTCTCTGGGGCGTCGTCGTGACTCACGCGGGCCTCCTGGCGGCAAGGCACATGGGCAGGCTCTCCCTCTCCATCGGACGTCGGCTGGGACCGGCGCCAACTAGTGCGCGCCGACGGCCCATTGGGCCTGAGACCTACCTAAGTGATTCCTGGGACGGATCACTCACCGCCCGCGGAAAAAGTCGGCGGACCTCACCGCCGTACCGCGTGCTGCAATCTTCAACAACCAGTGCTAGTCACTCTCGGTAGCACCCTGACCAGGACCAACCCTTTCGAGGGATGTGACGAACAGTTCTACGAAGGCTCACCGTGTTCTACATCACACCAGGTCCGCACCCCGCGCACACCCGGCGCATATCGGCGCACGGCCGTTCCATTCACGCCCCCCAGGCGTCACCCAGGGTGACGGATCGGTTGTCCGGCGCACACGGGCGCCGCGGCCATCGCTGGCGCGGGTGGCGACGGCAACGGCCACCGGCGCCATGGCGGGTGACGTCATGACGGCGGTGGCCGGGTCCGGGGAGGCGGACGGTCAGCTGGTGAAGGTGAACCAGTTGATGTTGGTGAAGTCGGAGGTGCTGCCCGCGAAGACCAGGTAGACGTCGTGGACGCCGGTGGCGGAGGCGACGATGTTCGCGGGCACCGTCTGCCAGTTCTGCCAGCCGCCGTTGTTGGCGAAGTCGATCTCCGCGATCTTCGTACCGCCGGTGCTGTCGAGGCGTACCTGGACGGCGCCGCTGACCCCGGAGTCGGCGCCCGACGCCAGCCGGGCCTTGAACTGGTTCGGGGAGGCCGAGCCGAAGTCGACGGAGGAGAACTTGAGCCAGTCGCCGTTCGAGATGTAGCCCACGTCGCTGCCGCCGCCGGTGTCGGAGCAGCTCTCGGTGGTGGTCCCGCTCTGCGCCGAGTAGGACTCGGCCTGGATGGTGCCGTACGCGCTGACGGTGCCCGAGCCCGAGCCGCCCGAGCCGCTGCCGGAGCCGGCGCCCAGCGTGATGGTCCACGAGGTGGGCGCGCCGTCCTGGATGTGCCCGTCCACGGGCGCCGAGCCGGTGGGGCCGACGTCGTCGTAGGGGAAGGCGTAGCCGATGCTGGCGTACTGGTGGACGAGGCGGGCGTAGTGGTTGGTGATCGCGTCCTGGTAGTACTGGGAGGCCGTCACGCCGTCCGGCTGGTTGTTGCCGCCGGAGACCAGCAGCGAGCTCCGGTTGAGCGCGGCGGCGAGCCTCGCGGCGACCGCGCCCCGGGCGTCGGCGCCGGAGTTGTAGAGGGGGCCTGAGGCGCAGCCGAAGATGTCGGCCGCGCTCGGCTTGGTGAACGGCACGCCGTTGGTGTTGAGGCCGGAGAAGACGATGGCGCCGCCGGAGACGGTCCCGGTGTAGGAGCCGATGCTGCCCTGGCCGTTGACGGTCAGCGAGGTGGAGGCGTAGTGGCTCCAGACCCGGTTCAGGTAGTCGTCCCAGTAGCTGCCGAAGTCGACCGGCGTGTGCGACGGCGACAGCACCCGCAGGACCGCGCCGGAGGAGTCGGTGACGACCAGTCTGTCCCAGGGCGCTCCGTCGGAGGCGTGCTGGGCCTGGAGTCCGGAGGCGATGGAGGCGAGGGCGCCCGAGGGCAGCGGGCTGACCGACTGGTTGCCGCCGCTGCCGGTGCTGGCCATCGAGACCGGCAGGCCGACCATGTCGACGTAGGAGATGTTGGCGTAGAGGTTGGCGCTGTTGAAGGTGAACTCGCAGAACGTCCAGTTGGTGGCCCAGTTGGGGTCGGAGCTGACCAGGGCGGGCTGCACCAGGCCGGGCACGGTGCCCGGGTTGACGAAGAACTGGAGTTTCTGCCCGACCGAGAACCAGACCCGGCCGCCTATGACGTAGTCGGTCAGGGTGACGGTGGTCGCCGCGGAACCGGAGGCTCCCAGCGCGATGGAGTAGTCGGCGATGGGCGTCACGGTGGACGACGGGTTGGGCAGCCGGTTCACGGTGCCGTTCGCCGAGACGAAGACGGGCCAGCCGCTGCTGTCGGAGCCGGAGATGTAGGCGTAGACGGTGTCGTGGCCGGAGTTGTTGGCGAGCTTCACGGGGAGCGAGACTCCCGCCGCCGCCGCGGTGGCGGCGCCCGGCGAGAACGGGCTGAGCACGGCCGCGGCGGTGGCGGCTCCGGCCGCGGTCAGCAAGGAGCGTCGGGAAACCACAGGTCCTCCCGGGGACTTGATGGTCCGTCAGCGATGTGACGGTTGGGGGGTGTTGGGTCGTGTGGGGTTCTGTGCGGGGGCGACGCTATTGGACTGGACCAATAGCGTCAAGGGTCCGGGAACCCGGAGCCGGCAACACCCGCGCCCGGTTCAGGGCACCAGCACGATCCTGCCGAACACCCGCCCCGCGTCCATCTCGCGGTGCGCCAGCGCCGCCCGGCCGAGCGGCAGCACGTCGTGCACGACCGTGCGCAGGTCCCCGGCCGCGGCGGCGGCGAACTGCGCCGCCCGCACGGCCTGCCGCTCGGGGCCGGGCACGGTGTCGGAGCTGAAGGTGGCGTACGACAGCGACCTGCGGAAGGCGGCGACCAGGCGGGTGCCGAAGTCCGACGGCGGCTGCCCGCCGACCACGCCCACCGAGACGAACCGCCCGTTGGGGTTCAGCCGGTCCAGGAAGAGCGGGAGCCCGGGTCCGCCCACGACGTCGATCACCACGTCGAAGCCCTGCGGGGCGTCGGGACCGCCCGCGCCCGAGCGGTCGAGGACATGGGTCGCGCCCAGGTCCCGCAGGCGGGCGCCGCGCTCCGCCGACGAGGTGGTGACCGCCACCGCGCCCGCGCCGCCCCGGGCCGCGAGCTGGACCGCGGTGATCCCGATGCTGCCCGCCGCACCGCGCACGAGCACCGTCTCGCCGGGCGCCGAGCGGGCGCGGTCCAGGGCGAAGTGGGCGACCACGCCGGAGCCGCCGAGCGCCACCGCGTCGGCGCCGGTCAGGCCGTCGGGCAGCGCGAGCACGTCCTCGACGGCGGCGACGGCCTGCTCGGCGTACCCACCGGACAGACCGGTGAACGCCCACACCCGGCGTCCCGTCCACGAGGCGGCCACCCCCTCCCCCACCGCGGTGACCCGGCCCGCGACCTCGCTGCCGAGGAGGTGGCCCTCGCGGAAGCCGTAGGCTGAGAGGGTCCCCCGGCGGATCACGGCGTCCACGCCGCCGACGCCGATCGCCTCCGTGGCGATGCGCACCTGGCCAGGACCGGGTTCGGGCTCCGGCAGTTCGACGGTCTCCAGGCCGTCGGGGTGTCCGAAGGTCCTGATCACGACGGCTTTCATCACGGCTCCTGGAACATGGGAGGTCGGGTCACGGCCGCCCGGCCGTGACCGGTGCGGCGCTGTCTTCGGACCGTAGGGGACGTGCCCGTCCGCCCGACCGAAGTGAGACGCGATGACCGACCGTTTGCCTCGGGTCGTGCGTTCCGACGCCCGCGACAACCGTGCCCGCATCCTGGACGCCGCCCGTACCGTGTTCGGCGAGGCGGGGCTGGACGTGCCGGTGCGCGAGGTCGCCCGGCACGCCGGGGTCGGCCCCGCCACGCTCTACCGGCACTTCCCGACCAAGCGCGAACTGATCGTGGAGACCTTCGCCGAGCAGCGGCGAGGCTGCCGGGCCGCTGTCCGCGACGCCCTCGCGGACCCGGACCCCTGGCACGGTTTCCGGGACCTGGTCGAACGGATCTGTGAACTCCACGCCCGCAGCAGGGGGTTCGCCGACGCCTACATGGCGGCCTTCCCGGAGGCCATGGACTTCGCCGCCGACCGGGAGCGGATGCTGCGCGCGGTCGGCGCTCTGGTGCGCCGGGCCCAGGAGGACGGGCAGCTGCGCCCCGGCTTCGTCGTCGACGACCTCGTCCTCATGCTCATGGCCCACCGGGGTGTCCAGGACGCGCCGCGCGCGGCCCGGCTCGCCGCCTCCCGCCGCTTCGCCGCGTATGTGATCGAGGCGTTCCGGGCCGCACCGGGACCAGCGGCGCCGGCGCCCTTGCCGCCGGCGCCGCGTCTGTGGGACGGGCAGCTGGTTCAGGGGGTGGCGTCGCCCGGGTCGAGGGCGTCGTGATGGGTGCACAGGGCGTCCAGGATGCGGGCGAGCCTGAGGGCCAGGGCGAGTTGCCCGGTGGCGGACGGCCGGTCGGGGATGGTCAGCTTGCGCCGCGCCTCCCGGGCGCAGGCGAGCGCCAGACAGGCGGCGAGGTCGGTGCTCTCGGGCTGGCGTCCGGCGATGGCCTCGATCTCGGGGATCATCACCTGGAGGTGGCCGCGCAGTTGGGCGACAAGGACGGCGAGTTCGCCGGTGGACGGCGGCTGGGCGAGTACCAGCACGCGCTGCGAGGTTCCGCGCATCGTCTCGACGTCCGCCGGATCCTGCTCTTCATCTAGCCAAACGGGCATGCCACCTGGGGTCATGCCCGCACTTCCGGCCGGGAGCCCGGCGCGGATGCACTTCGGCGCGGAGAAATTCCGCTGGCCGCTGCCGGTGTGCCGGCAGCGGCCCGTGGGATCAGTCCCCGGTCAGGGGTTTCGCGTGCGAGGGCTCGGCGCCGGGCGCGTCCGGGACGGTGGCCGGGTCCGACTCGTCCAGGTTCAGCTCCGGCGGCTTGCGGGTGAAGCCCCGGGTGATGAGGGCGAGGACGACGAGGCCGGCGGCCAGCCAGACGAGACCCACCTTGAACGTGGTGCCCGTCAGGCTGGTCCAGAGCCAGACGGTGGTCAGGAAGCCGAGTGCGGGGAGCAGGCCGTCGATGATCCACGAGGTGGCGGAGATCCGGCCGCGCCGGACCAGGTAGTGCTTGATGACGCTGAGGTTCACCATGGAGAACGCGGCCAGGGCACCGAAGTTGACCATGACCACGGCGTCGTCCAGGCTCAGCACCGCCGACAGCACGGCCACCAGCGAGACCACCACGAGCGAGCCCACGGGGGTGCGGAACCGCTCGTGGAGGGTGCCGAAGGGGCGGCGGGGCAGTACGCCGTCGCGTCCCATGGAGAAGAGGATCCGCGCGACGCTGGCCTGGGAGACCATCGCGGAGCCGAAGCAGTTCAGCACGTAGACCATGGTGAACGCGGTGCCGAGGGCCGCTCCGCCGACGGTCCGCATCAGTTCGGCGCCGGCCGAGTCCGGGTCGGCGAAGTTGCCGGCGGGCCGGACCATCGCGCCCAGCCAGGCGACCAGGATGAACAGCAGGCCGCCGATCACGGTCGTGAGCATGATGCCGAGCGGCACGTTGCGGCGGGGGTTGTGGGACTCCTCGGCGAGGGTGGACACCGCGTCGAAACCGAGGAAGCTCAGGGCGAGGATCGCCGCTCCGCCGGTGAGCAGCGACCACTGCCCGGAGGCGGGCACGAAGGAGTCGAACATGGCCCCGGGCGAGGTCTGGGTCTTCGTTCCCGCGAGAATGATGAAAAGGAACAGCAGCAGCGCGGTCGCGCCCATGATGACGGCGTTGACCCGGCTGAGGAATTTGACACCGAGAATGTTGAACACGAGCACGACCAGCAGCAGGCCGATGCTCCACACCTGCTGGGGGACGGCCGGGAACTGCGCGTGCAGATAGATTCCGGCGAGCAGGAACGAGATCATCGGCAGGAACAGGTAGTCGAGCATCAGAGTCCAGCCGGCGAGGAATCCGATGTGCCCGCCGAATGCGCGCTGCGTGTATTTGTAGGCCGATCCCGCCTGGGGGAAGGCACGGACCATGCGGCCGTAGCTGTGGGCTGTCAGCAGCATGACGAGCAGGGCGAGCGCGTAGGCCGCGGGCAGGTGTCCCGCGGTCTGTTCTTCAACGATCCCGTAGGTGGTGAAGACCGCCACCGGGGACATGTAGGTGAGGCCGAACAGGACGATGGCCGGGAGCCGTAGGACTCTCGTCAGCTGCTGGTCCTGATGCTGTCTGGGGTGCGAGGCCGCCATCGTCGTTCTCCGTTGCCTGTATGTCGACCGGGGTTCATCGGGCTGTCGACAGGTTGGCAAATCCAGCGGCACGACCCAAGTACGTATCTTTGCGTATGCCGCCTCCCGTCATTGCGGCGCGGCGGCCCCGAGGGGCCGTACGTAACATTGCGGAGTTCCCTGGCGGACTCCGGCGGATAACTTTCCTCTCATATTCGTGACGCCCCCCGTTTGAAGTGAGAGGTCTTTTCATGTGGCCATCCGGGTACCGAGCGGCGATCGCCCTCACGGTCGATTTCGACGCCGAAGAACTGTGGCTCGCGGAGGATCCCGCGAACGCGGCCAGGCCAGGTGTCCTCTCACAGGCCCGGTACGGCGCGGAGAAAGCCGTACCCGAAATCCTGGACATCCTGGCGCGGCTGGACGTTCCGGCCACGTTCTTCGTGTGCGGCGGTGACGCCGAGCGGCACCCGCGTGCGGTGGAGTCCATCGTCGCACGCGGCCACGAACTGGCCCATCACGGGTTCACCCACCGGTCGCCGCACCTCATGGCGCGCGAGGAGGAGGCCGCCGAGCTGGCACGGGGGCTCGCGGTGCTGCACGGCTTCACGGACGCGGTGCGCGGCTACCGCTCACCGTCCTGGGACATCAGCCCGAACACCCTGGACCTGCTGCTGGAGCACGGCCTCGACTACTCGTCCAACCTGATGGACTCGACCCTCCCCTACCGGCACACGGAGCACGACGTCGTCGAGATCCCCGTGCACTGGACCCTGGACGACGCGCCGCACTTCTGGTTCGACACCAGCAGCTGGGACCGGACGATCCGCAGCGCCGGCGAGGTCGCCGGGCTGTGGGCCGAGGAGGCCGACGCGATCGGTGCGCAGGGCGGGCTCGTCACGCTGACCGTGCACCCGCAGATCATCGGGCGGCCCGGCCGGCTGCGGATGCTGGAGCGGTTCCTGGCCGGGCTGCGCGCCGACGACGGCCTCTGGTTCGCCCGGTGCGGTGAGATCGCCGACCGCGCGCGCCTGACGGGAGGCGCGGCATGAGCGGCGGAGCACCCGCCCCGGCCCAGGGCGGCCGGACCGCGGTGGTGACCGGCGCGGCGCGCGGCATCGGTCACGCGACGGCGCGGCGGCTGGTCGCCGAGGGCTGGTCCGTCGTCCTCACCGACGTCAGCGCGGAGGTCGTGGAGGCGGCCCGGCGCCTGGACGCCACCGGGGAACAGGCCCTGGGCGTCGTCGCGGACGTGACGCGGCCGGCCGACGTGGCAGGACTGGCGCGGGCGGCCGTCGACGCGTTCGGCGGTGTCGACGCCCTGGTGGCGAACGCCGCGGTGGGCGGTCCGGACAGCGCCCTGCTCCAGACGGCCGACGCCGACATCAGGGCCGTCTTCGACATCAACTTCTTCGGTGTCCTCAACTGCGTCCGGGCCCTGGAACCGATGCTCTCCGGCGCCCCCGGCGGCGGCCGAATCGTCGTGCTGGGGTCGCTGTTCGCGCAGGTGGCCACGGTCCGGGCGGGCGCCTACAGCGCGTCGAAGGCGGCCGTGCAGTCGCTGATGCACACGCTGGCCGTGGAGCTGGCCCCGCACTGCACGGTGAACGCCGTGGCACCCGGCTACATCATGACGGAGATGCACCGGGAGGAGATCGCCGGCCGCGCCGAGCGCAGCGGCCGCTCCTTCGCCGTCGAGCGCGACGCCCTCGCCGGCCAGGTCCCCCTGGGCCGGCACGGCACGGGCGAGGACGTCGCCGACACCATCCACTACCTGCTGGCCGGGGCGTCCTACGTCACGGGGCAGACCTTCAACGTCAACGGAGGAGTCTTCACCTCATGAGCAACGGCCCCACCCCCCACAGCTCCCGGAGGCTGGTGGTGACCGGCGCCGCCTCGGGCATCGGCCGGGCCACCGCCCGGCTCGCGGCCCGGGCCGGCTGGTCCGTCGTCGGCCTCGACCTCACCGCCCCGGCCGCCCCCGGCCCCGGCCCCGGCCCCGGCCCCGGCCCCGGCCCCGGCCCCGGCGGGGAACTCCCCGTCGTCCACTGCGACGTCACCGACGAGACCTCGGTGGAGGACGCCTTCCGCACGGCCGCCGGCCTGTGGGAGGGCGCCGCCCCCGACGCCGTCGTGCACTGCGCCGGCACCTACCGCTTCAAGGCGGCCACGCTGACCACCGCGGCCGACTGGGACGCGGTGCTGAACCTGAACGCGCGCGGCTCGCTCCTCGTGGCCGCCGCGGCCGCGCGGCGCATGATCCCCGCCGGGCGCGGCTCCGTGACCCTGCTGTCGAGCATCGGCGCCGTCCGCGGCGACGCGGGCGAGCCCAGTGCCGCCTACAGCGCCAGCAAGGGCGCCGTCCTGTCGCTGTCCCGCCAGCTCGCCGTCGAGTGGGGGCCGCACGGCGTGCGGTGCAACGCGGTGCTGCCCGGGGTGATCGACACCCCGATGACCACCGTCACCCAGGACCCGGAGGCCACCGAGGCGCTGCTGCGCCGGATACCGGCCGGCCGGACCGGCACGGCCGACGAGGTGGCCGAAGTCTGCCTGTTCCTGGCCTCGGACGCCGCGGCGTACGTGAACGGGGCGGCCGTCGCCGTGGACGGGGGCCAGAGCGCCGCATGAGCACCTCGACACCGGCCGCACCCCAGACCGTGCGGATCCACGGCGGCGCGCGGGACCGGGGACGCCAGTACGGCTCCCAGGCCGCCGAGCGCATCCAGATCTCCCTGGAACAGTACGCGCGCGTCTACGCGACGTTCGCCGATCTGTCCTGGTCCGCGGGCGTCGAGGTGGCGCGGTCCTTCGTCCCCGCGGTCAGCGCCTTCGACGCGGAACTGCTGGAGGAGATCGACGGCGTCGCCGACGGGGCCGGGGTGTCCTTCGAGGACGTCCTGGCCCTGAACCTGCGCACCGAGATCCTGTTCTCCGGGAAGGCCCGCAAGCTGGCCGCCCAGGGCGCCGTGCCGCCGCCGCTGCCGGGCCGGGGCGAATGCACCTCGTTCTGCGACCTGCGCGGCGGCCGGACGGTGGCCGGGCAGAACTGGGACTGGATCCCGTTCTCGCACCGGACCGTCGTCGTGCTGGAGGCCGCGCCCGCCCGCGGACCCCGGTGGGTGTCGGTGGTGGAGGCCGGTCTGCTCGCCAAGTTCGGCATCAACTCGGCCCGGCTGGCGGTGCTCACCAACGCGCTGGTCACCTCCCAGGACCGCGGCGAGCCCGGCATGCCGTACCACCTTCTGCTGCGGGCCCTGCTGGGCGCGGAGTCGATGCGGGCGGCCGAGGAGATCCTGCGCTCGACCCGCCGGGCGTCGTCGGCCAACTACCTGCTCGTGGCCGAGGGCACCGGCGTCGACCTGGAGACCAGGCCCGGCGGCCCCGGGGAGCTGCACAGCCGCCGGGTGGCGCCCGGAGAGCTGCTCGTCCACGCCAACCACTTCGACGATCTCGACCCGGCCCTCGCCCAGGACCACGGCCCCCGGCTGATGCCCGACTCCCGCTTCCGCCGGCACCGCGCGCTGGAGCTGGCCCAAGGCGCCGAGGCGTCGGTCGAGGCCTGGCACCGGATCCTCGCCGACCACGAGGGCCACCCCGACGCGGTGTGCTGCCATCCCCATCCGGACCGCGACGCGGAACTGGAGCAGGGCTCGACCGTGGCCAGCGTGATCGCCGAGCCGGGCCCGGCCCTGTTCCACCTGACGCTGGGGCACCCCTGCTCGGCACCGCGGCGCACCTACCGGTGCGCCGACTTCCTGGACGGCCGGACCGACCGGCTCGCGGAGCCGGGACCGCACTGAGCCGGGACCGCGCCGGGCCCGGCCCGCACTGGGCCCGGCCCGGGAGAGCGGTCAGTAGCGCAGCGCCAGGGCTTCCTGGCCGCTCTCCCGCATGCGGTACGTCATGGTGGGCTGCGCCAGGCTGCGGTCGGCGGAGTCGAAGGGGTAGCTGGAGCAGAACTGCCCCGGCGAGTCGAACACGTAGGTGCCGTTGACACCCCGGTAGGCCTCGGACCTCAGGTAGGCGCCGATCAGCGCCGGCCGCAGCGACCCCGTCACCGCGACCGCCGTGTACGCCATCTTCACCTGGTCGTAGGCGGCGCTGGCCTGGCACCAGCCCGGACGCACCCCGAACTCGTTCGCGTACGCCGCGCTGAAGCGCCGGCCCAGCAGATCGTCGGACCGGCCGGTCACCGTCGACCAGGTCAGGCCGGACACCCGGTCCCCCGGCTCCAGCGACTGCGTGAACTGCGGCAGGGACGGCGTGTAGATGTGGTACGTCTCCTGTCCCGGCCGTACCCGGGTCAGCGCGGTCTGGAGCCGGGCCGCCGTCTCGGCGGACACATGGGAGACGCCGACGAGGTCGGGGGCCTCTCCCAGCACGGCGCGGGCCACCCCGTCGGCGTCCGCCACCGACAGCCCCACGGGCCGCACGGCCACCAGGTCCCAGCCCGCCGCCGCGGCCTCCGCCCGGAACCGGCCGCCCGTGATGGCGCACCCGTAGCCGTCGAGCTCGATCACGGCGAGACGGCCCCGGCCGCGTTCGGGGACCGGACGCGAGCGCAGGTGCGCGATCAGGGCGGCCCGGTAGGCCGTCTCCGACGGGCAGGTCTGGAACACGTGCGCGTACCGCTCGGGCGCCGCCCGTACCGCGTCCACGCTCCGGGTCCAGCTGTTGGTGTGCAGGAAGATCCGTCCGTAGTCGGCCGCGAAGTCGAACAGCGCGGTGTTGAAGGCGCTCGCGTAACTGCTCGTGACCACGTCCACGTCGTGTTCCACCAGCGCGTCCAGTGCGGCGCGGACCGATTCCCCGTCCAGCGGGTCCACGCCGACCACGACGTGCTCGACCCGCCGGGCCTCGCCGCCCGCCAGCGCGTTGACGTCCCGTACGGCCAGGGCCGCGCCGCGGGCCGTCTCCTGCCCGTCGGAGAAGGTCCCGGCGGGAGCGACCGTGCCGATGCGCAGCGGCAGCGGCCCGCGCGCGGCACGCACCCTGCGCAGCACGGCCCGGTGCGCGGGCACGGTGCCGACGAGCCGTTCGAGTTCCAGCACGCGGATGCCCGCCTTGCGGTCGACGCCGCCGGGGACGGGCAGCCGGACCAGGTCTTGGTCGACCGCGACCGCGCTGAGCCCGGCCCGGGACTCCTGGCCGAGCTTCTTCAGGAGCTTCTCGACCTGGGTGGTCACCGTGCGCACACTGGTGCCCAGCCGCCTGGACACCTCCTGGTTGGACAGCCCCAGCGCCACCAGCGAGATCACGTCGACCTCGCGGGCCGTCAGGCCGCCCGGCGGGCCGTCGAGAGCGGTCAGCCGGATGCCGACCACCGCTTCGCCGTCCCGGCCGCGCGAGCGCAGCCGGCAGCGCGTCCAGGTGCCGTCCTGGACCCAGAGGAAGCTCACGGACTCCAGGCCGGAGCCCTGGAAGGCCTCGATACGGCGCACCAGCCCGGATTCGAGCCCCGTGGCCTCCGCCACCGGCGTGTCACCACGGGGGCCGAGCTCCCAGCACTGCTCGGACGGCGCCCGCTCGTTCCCGGACGGCCTCGGGCCGGTCATCGGCACTCCCCTCACCGGGCGCGCTCTCCCCGGGGGCACACCGGACTACGACTTGTCTGAAAAGAGTATGCCGTCCACCACCCCGTCCGGAGAACGGACCGTTGCAAGCCCCGGGCGGAGCGCGGGCCGGGTCACGCGAGCGGGGTCAGGTCGGGCCGGTCCGGCTGACCGGGCGGTGCGGGCTCGTCGGCGTGACCGGGCTGTGCGGGCTCGTCGGCCTGACCGGGCTCTCCCGGCTGTCCGGGGGTGTCGGCGGCGCGGCGGCGGGCGTCCTCGTCGGTGTCGGCGTCGTAGGTGACCAGCCGGGGCAGCGCGGCGGCCAGCAGGGCGACCGTGGCGACGCAGGCCAGACCGCCGGTCCAGATGGCCGGCCGGGCCCCGGTCCAGCCGGCCATCGCACCGGCGCGGACCTGTCCGAGCTGGGGGCCGACGCTGTACGAGAGCACCTCGATACCGGCGAGGCGGCCGCGCAGCCGGTCCGGGATGGTCTGGTTCCAGATGGTGGAGCGGCCCAGTCCGCTGAACATGTCCCCCGCTCCGGCGAGGCAGAGGCAGAGCAGAACCAGCCAGATGTTCGACGTCCACCCGGCCGCGGCCATGGCCGCTCCCCAGCCGGCCGCCCCGAACACCACGAGCAGGCCGTGCCGCCGGGTGCGCGAGACCCAGCCGCTGGTGAGGCTGACCAGCAGCGAGCCCACGGAGCCGGCCGCGTACATCAGACCCAGCGACCAGTGCGCGCCGAGGTCGTCGGCGAGGAACGGGAAGATGGTGTTGGGGAAGGCGAAGAACATCGCCGCGAGGTCGATCGCGTAGGTGCCGAGCAGCACCGGCCGCGACCAGGCGTAGCGGGCGCCCTCGGCGATGCCGCGCAGGGAGGGCCGGGCGGCGTGCTCGGCGGGCGGGACGGGCGACAGCCGGCGGCACATCAGGACGGAGACCGCGAAGCAGACGACGGTGGTGGCGTACGCGGGAACGTTGCCTGCGTAGGCGACGACGAGACCGGCCAGGGCGGGTCCGCCGATCGCGCCGGCCTGCCAGCGCAGGGCGTTCAGGGCGGCGGCCGCGGGCAGCTGGTCGTGCGGGACGATCCTGGCCAGCAGCGAGTCCATGGCGGGGCGCTGGAGCCCGGCGAGGGCGGCGACCACCGCCGCGACCAGGTAGAGCGGCCAGAGCATGGGCGCGGGCAGCATCGCGTTCAGCAGCAGGACGGCCGCCACCAGGCCGAGGCCGGCCTCGGTGAGCACGATGACCTTCTTGCGGTCCACGGCGTCGGCGAGGGCACCGCCGTAGAGTCCGAAGACCACGAGCGGGACGAGTTCCACGGCGCCGGTCGCGCCCACGGCGAGCGGGGAACCGGTGAGGTCCTTGATCTGGAGCGGCAGGGCGATCAGCGCCATCACACTGCCGAGGTAGGTGATCAGCCCCTGGAGCCACAGCAGCCGGAAGTCCTTCGAGGAGCGCCAGGGCGAGAGGTCGGGCAGCAGGGCGGCGAGCCTGGGCAGCCGGGGTCGGGGCGGGCGGGATGCGGGCATGGCGACGGGGCTCCGTGGTCTGTACGGCGGGGCTCGCGCGTGCGGACCTCGGATCAGGGAACGGGACACCGCATCGGCAGCAGCAAGTTAGGTAAGCCTTACTCGCAGACCAGGTTAAACATCTGGGGCGTTCGCTTCAATCGAGCTTTTTCGACAGCCGTTGTAGCGATCGGGACAGGCCCGCCGTCCACCGGATCCGGGTGCGGGTGCAGGTGCGGATCCGGGTGCGGGTGCGGGTGTGGATCCAGGTGCGGATCCGGCTGCGGCTGCGGCTGCGGGTCGGGCGCCCGGAAGCGGCCGGGGGTCATCCCGGTCGTCCGGCGGAAGGCGGCCCCGAAGGCGCTGGCCGAGCGGTAGCCGACCGCGTCGGCGACGGCGTCGACACCGAGGCCGCGGGACAGGAGGTGTACGGCGTGCTGGGCGCGGACCGTGGCGACCCAGCGGGCGAAGCTGGTGCCCGCCTCGGCGCGGAACGCGCGGGTCAGCGTCCGCGGGCTGCAACCGAGCGCGGCGGCCCAGCCGGCCAGCGTGCGCTGGTGGGAGGGGTCGGCGCGGACGGCGTCGACGATCGGCCGCAGCAGCGCCGACGTCGGCACCTGGACCAGCAGCGCCCGGGGCGAGGGTTCCAGCACGTCCAGGACCATCGCCTCGGTGACCGTCCGCGAACGGGACGGCAGAGCGCTCTCCTCCAGCCGCTCCAGGAGCAGCCGCAGCAGCGGGGTGATCTCGACGGCCACCGGCACGTCGGGCAGCGCCGACGCGGTGCCGTAGCGGAAGCAGTGGGCGCGGTAGACGGTGCCCGCGACGGCGGAGGCGGAGTGCAGCCGGCCCGCGGGCATCCACAGGCCGAGGGTGGGGGTGACGGACCAGACCTGGGTGCCGACGACGACGGCGGAGGCGCCCTGTTCGTTCCACAGGAGTTCGTGCCACGGGTGCGAGTGCTCGTTCCACGCGGTGTCGACGGAGACGGCCTCCTCGTAGCCCCGGATGACGAAGGGCACGTCCATCTCGCCCGCGGCGAAGGCCGGCAGATTCCTGGTCACACGCATACGCCCAGGGTAGAAAGTCCCGCTGGACCGGCCGCCGGGGGCCCCGCACCCCTGCCGGCGACCACCTCTCCGGCCCGAACAGGCGCCGCGCCGTGGGGCGTCGGGAGGTGACGGAGCGCGCGGAGCGGCGGCATCGCCGGAACTCGTCGCCGGGTCGGGCCGGATCTGCGCCGGTGGGCCCAAGTGTGCTCTGCTGTACTGGTGCCGCGACCGCGGGGCCGGCGGCTCCCCTGCCACGGCCGGACCGAGCAGGACGACCGGAAGGAGCCGCAGGCATGATCGACTGGGTGCCTCTCAGCAACGGCGCGCGGCCCGTTCCGCGGCCCGTGGCCACACCGCTGGTGTGGGCCGCCGCGGCCGGCGGCGCGCTGATACTCGTGGCGCTCCTCAACACCCTGGTGGGCCCGGGCCGGCCGGCCCTCGCGCTGACCGGGCTGTCCCTGCTCGCCGTGGTGTCGGGGCTGTGCGCGCGGTTCACCGCGGCACCCGGTACCGCGGTGCTGTGCTGGCTCTTCCTCAACGGCTTCGCCATCCCCCCGGCCGGCACCCTCACCTGGGCCGGACACCGCGACACCTTCTGGCTGGCCTGCCTGTTCACCGCCGCCCTGCTCGGCACGGCCCTGACCCGCGTCCTCCACGCCCGGGCCGCCTACCGCCGCGTCGCCACGGACATCGCCGGCACACCGGACCCCGACCACGACTGACCCGCCCCCGCACCCGGTGCGCACCCGGCACAAGGGCTCGGGCCGTCAGTGAGGGTCGGCTTCGCGGGGGGCTGCGTAGGATCGCCGGTATGGTGCTGCGGCCTGTGCAGGTGAACATCAAGGCCCTCGATGCCCCGGTGGTCGGCCGGTTCTGGGCGGAGGCGCTCGGCTGGGAGGCCTACGGCACCGGTGCGACCACGTACGTCGGTCCTGCCGGCGGCCTGGTCTGGCCGGACCCGGTGGGCGTGGGTATCGACGTCGTGCCCGTTCCGGAGGCGGGGACGGGGACGAAGAACCGGGTGCACCTCGATCTCGCCACCACCTCGGCGGCTCATCAGGCGGAGCTCGTGGCACGCCTGGAGGCGCTCGGCGCGACGCCCGCGGACGTGGGCCAGGGCGCGGTGGCGTGGACGGTCCTCGCCGACCCCGAGGGCAACGGGTTCTGCGTGCTGGAGCCCCGGGAGTTCTACCGGGACACCGGGCCGATCGCCGCGGTGGTGGTCGACTGCGCGGACCCGCGCGCCATGGCCCGCTTCTGGGGCGGTGCGACGGGCTGGGCCCCGCACCAGGTGACCGACGGCCGGGCGACGCTGCGGTCCGCCGACGGGGCCGGCCCGTACCTGGAGTTCCTGCGCACACCGGGCGTACCGGCCGGGCCGGACCGGGTCCACCTCGACCTGCTGCCGCGCCCAGGCGCCGACAGGGCGGCGGAGGTGACCCGGCTGCGGGCGCTCGGCGCCACCGACCTCGACCTCGGGCAGGGTGACGTCCCCTGGACCTGCCTGAGCGACCCCGAGGGGCACGGGTTCTGCGTGCTCGCGCCGCCGCAGGAGCGGCACCCGGTGGACGAGGGCGGGGAGCCGCGCGGCTAGTCTGCAAGCCGCTGCCCACCTCTGAGCCGGTCCGCGAGGAGCACCGCCGATGGCCCGAACGACCCCGTCCCGTCCGCTCGATGTCGAGGCGCTGTTCCCCGAGTTGGCGGCGCACCGGAAGGCCGCCGTCCGGCTGCATCCGCGGGTAGGTGACCCCGGTCCGCGGGACAGTTCGGTCGGCGGGCCCGTGCTGTGGCCGCGTTCCGAGCCGTGGCCCCACTGCGAGGACGACCACCCGGACACCGCGTACTCCCCGCCGGGGCGGGACCCGGTCCCGTTCGTGCCGGTCCTTCAGCTGTTCGCCTCCGACGTGCCGGAACTGGCCTTCGCGGACGGCACCGACGTGCTGCAGGTGCTGTGGTGCCCCTTCGACCACGAGGAGGGTTACGTACCGCGCCCCGAGGTCTTCTGGCGGGACGCCTCGCAGCACGGCATGGAGCCGGTTCGGCCGCCCCGCCCCGCCGGTGCCGACGGCGACTACCTTCCGGACCCCTGCGTGCTGCACCCGGAACGCGTCACCGACTACCCGAACCGGGATCTGCCGAAGGACGTCGCCGACGCGCTCGCACCCCGCTTCGAGCAGTTGGAGGAGGAGACGGGCTGGTCGTACTGGTCCCATCTCTCCGTGTCCGACGGCATCAAGGTGGGCGGCTTCCCGACCTGGACGCAGGACCCGGACTGGCCGGTCTGCCCGGACTGCCGGCGGCGCATGGAGCACCTGCTGACCGTCAGCAGCGCGGAGTTCGACGGCGCGAGCTGGCGGTCGTGGCTGCCCGTCGAGGACACCCCCGCCACCGGCACGGTCTGGGACCTGCCCTACGAGGAACGCACGCTGGTCCAGCGCCCGCCGGGCCTCATGCTCGGCGACATGGGCGGCATCTACCTCTTCGAGTGCCGCAGCTGCCCCGGACGGCCGTTCGCCCACCGGTCCGACTGCTCCTGACGGCCGGCCCGGTGCGCGGGTGTCTCAGTCCCACCAGAAGTCCCACTGGTTGATGCCGACGAGCCGGTCGGCGTACGCGGCCAGGGTGCAGGGGCGGCGGCCCTGCCAGACGTTGTCCGGGCAGAAGGCGAAGTGCTCGGCGGCGACCCGCAGCGCCTCGGGCCCGGTCGTCGGCGGCGCGGCGACGCTCAGGTGCAGCGTGGCGAAGCCGACCGCGACGACGCGGGCGCCGAAGCGGCGCTCCCAGTCGGCGACGACCGCGGAGTACTTGGCCGTGTCGCCGTCGTGATTGGCCGGGCCGGACCAGCCCGCCGCCGTGAGCGCCTCGGCGCCGCTCGCCGCGGCGACCAGTCCCAGGCGGGCATGGGGGTGCAGGGAACCGAACACCTCCGCGTACTCGGCGGCCAGTCCGTCGGCGTCCGTCACGTCGGCGCCGCCGGGAGCCGTGCCGGGCCAGTCCTGCCCGAAGGGGGCGGTGACGGCCAGGCGTTGCGCGCGCGAGAGCGGGTCGCCCTCCTCGCCGACGGCCGTGTGAGCGGCCCACCAGCGGGCGAGGAGGGCGGCCGCGTCGTGGCTCGCCGGGGCGGTCATCCCCTCGGGGTACAGCTCGCCCGACGCCCAGGGGCGGAACGACTCGTCGGCCGTGTCGAGCGGCTCCAGCAGCAGCGGCCACAGGCCCGAGCGCGCGTGTTCGGCGTGCGCGCGCTCCCACAGCCGGGGCGCGGCCGGCCCGTCGCTCAGCCACAGCGGCCGGATGTCCGCGTCGCCCTCGTCGGCCGCGACCGTCCGGCCCGGCGGGAGCAGGGCGTGCAGTGCGGCGCGGGCGTCCGCGCGCTCGCCGTCGAGCCCGACACCGGGTCCGGCGGTCATCGGACGCCCCCGGTCGCACCGTCGCAAAACGGCCGGAGGGCATGCGCCGAGGTGATCGTCTCGGGCGGGCGAAGCAGGAGTACGTCCCGGTTCATGACGTCCTTCCCTCACAGGAACGGGGGTTGTGGTGCCGACCGGAGCATCCTGGCAGGCACCACTGACAACGCCGCCGGCGGGACCGGAGCGGGGGCGATCCGCTGGTTGCCCACTCCTGCGGGTGATGTCCCGCCCGTGTCGGACCGGGCGGCCGGTCCCTCGGGGGAGGGTCGCGCGGGGGGCCGGTCACCGGCCGCCGACGTGCGCCGCCGCCCGTGCCCCCTGCCCTGACGGCCCCGATGACCCCGATGAGGTGTGCAGTGAGTTTCGGCAGGTATTTCGAGGAGTTCGAGGTCGGACAGGTTCTCAGCCACTGGCCGGGCAAGACCGTCACGGAGTACGACCACCACCTGTTCTCGCTCCTGACGATGGTGCGCCACCCGCTGCACCTGGACGCCCACTACGCCAGGACGGCGACCCGCCACGAGCAGCCGCTGGTCGTCGGGAGCTATGTGTTCTCGCTGCTCCTCGGCCTGTCCGAGGCGGATGTCGCGGGGCGGGCCATCACCCACCGCGGCTTCGAGCGGATCGAGCACCACGCGCCGGTCCTGCACGGCGACACCCTCTACGCGGAGAGCGAGGTGTACGCGATGCACGACGATCCCGGCCGCGAGGGCCGCGGCCTGGTGGGCGTGGAGACCCGCGGTCGCAACCAGGACCGGACCCTGGTGATGACGCTGCGCCGGGAGATCGTCGTGCCCAGGCGGCCGTAGGGTCAGGCGGGCCCGCGGACCAGCCAGCTGCGCAGGTCCTCGGGGAGCCGGCCCACCGCCCGTTCGTGCAGGGCGAGTTCGTCCTCGCAGAACCGGGTGCGCCACTGTCCGCTGGTGCCCTTGTGGAAGAAGTCCCACGAGCCGAGTGCGGAGCCGGTCGGGCCCGAGTCCCAGATCTCGTGGGTTCTCGACCTCATCTCGGCGAAGGTGCAGGCGCGCACCAGGTCGGGCCAGTGGCGGTCGTCGACGGTGATCCCGAGGAACTCCGCCAGCCGGCGCATCTGGCCCGCCAGGTCGTCGAGCAGGTCCTGGTAGTGCAGGAAATGGATCCGGGGCTCGGCGAGGGAGCGGTGTTCCCACCACGAACGCAGGTGGTGGGTGGGTGAGTTGTAGGGCCAGCCGTCGGTCTCCCCCGGGTAGGCGCCGCGGGTGAAGAACTCCCGCCAGAACGCGTGCACGTCCTCGGGCACTTCGGGGGGACGAAACGCCGGGGCGTCGCTCTCGCCGTGGGCCCGCAGTGCCGCCGTGACGGCGGTCCGGGTCTTCTCCGAGCACATGCCGCGGGCGTGGTGGTGGGTGGACAGGGCGAGGTCCCGCAGGTCCCGGCCCACCACCAGATAGGACACGTCCGCGTGGAGCGGGAGCGCGTCCGGCGGCAGATGCGTCTTGATGAAACGGCGGTGGCGCTGCGCGGAGAGCGAGGCGAGCACCTCGTCGAGCGGGGCCATCGCCATGTCCAGCCACGGGCTCAGTTCCATGAGCGGACGCGGCGGTCGGGCGTCCTGGAAGACGAGGGCGGCCACGATCCGCTGGGTCCACGTGGTGCCGGCCTTGGTGGCGGTGGAGATCACGACGTCCCCGGGCCGGGGTGTGTAGGAGTCCCAACGGGTGCTGTCGAGCAGGGCACTTCGGTACACCCGTGAGGGCGGACGCACGATCTTCGACACGGCTTTCACCGCTCCCTTCTCCCCCGCCGCCACGGTATGCCGGCATCGCCCGTGACCTGCCGCGCAACGGTGTGGTGTCACTCGATGAGGTAGCCGAGGAGCGCGTGGGTGATCACCACGGCGCGACGGCCGCGAGCGCCGTCGCGCGATGCGCGCGGACGGCGCGGGTGCGCGGTGCCGTGGGGCGTGACCGCCCCTGTGCTACGAATTCGATCTTTAGTGGCGTTTGTGGAGATTCTGCGCTTCCTGCCGGTTCCGTACCCCCACCATGGCGTGTGACAGGGCCCCGCTCCGTCGGGGCCTACGGGACGAAAGGACTTACGCATGCGAGGCAAGCGAGCGATCGGCGCCGGCGTTCTGGCTCTGGCCCTGGCGACCGGGGCCGGCTGGGCGGCCCAGGCCAGCACGGGCGAGGCCGCCACCGGCACCGCCGCTGCGGCCAAGGTGCCGACCCGGGCGGCGGCCGTGGACGGCTACCAGATCGTCCAGCTCCCCAACGCCAACGTGCCCAACTTCCAGCGCCGTACCGTCTACTGCCCCGCGGGCAAGAAGGTCGTGGGCGGCGGCGGCGAGGCGCAGGGCAACGGGGCGATCCTGGTCGGCAGCTTCCCGACGCCCGACGGCTCGGGGTGGATCGCGCTCGGCCGGCAGGACGGCTACTCCTCCGTCGGCATCAGCGTGTACGCGATCTGCGCCAACGCCTGACCGGCGGCCTCTGACCCGGGGGCAGGTCCCGCACCCGGCGGGAAACGCCCCCGCGTAGCACCGCGGCCACCACCGTCCCGGACGGTGGTGGCCGCGGTGTTCCGGGCCCGTGCCGGACGGCGAAGGGCCCGCGGGGTCCGGCGCCGGGGACATCCCGACGCCGGACCCCGCGGCGACGGACAGCACCCACCGGTCCGGCGCGGGCCCGCCCGAGGGGGGTGGTGTCAGCGCGGGCCGTCGAGGAGGACGACGTGCACCAGGTAGGGCAGTACCTCGTTGACACGGGGGTCCTGGTCGAGGAGTACCGCAACCGGGGTGAGGCCCTGGGCACGCAGGGCCTCCAGCGGCCGGGACCAGTGCACGGGGCCGGGCGGCCCGGCGCAAGGGGCGCTCTCCCGGTCCGGGCCGATCGCGGGCAGGGCGCGCTGGGCGCGGCCCGCGGCGGCGGCCCGGCCGCGCAGGGCGCGTGCGGTGGCGCGGCGGACGGCCTCGGCCCGGGTGGCCCCGGTGGCGACGACCGTGTCCGGGCGCGGGCCCACCCGGATCGCGCAGCCGGGCAGCGAGAGCAGAGCGGACAGGTCGTGGGCGACGGGGTCGCCCGCCGCGTAGAGCGGCCGGGAAGCGCCCGTGGCGCGCTGCGCGCAGCCGTTGCCCGAACATCGGCCGTCGCACAGGCCCGCGGGGCACAGGCGTGGCACGCGGGTGGCGGGCTCGGCGAGTCGCCGGGCCAGCAGCGCCTCGCAGTGCGCGGTCATCCCGGCCTCCAGGGCGCTCACCCAGGTGAGGCCCGCCGCCACGCCCACCTCGGGGTGTCCGGTCGGGTCAGCCGGGACGGCCAGTCGCCCGGCGGGGACCCGGCGCAGGACGCCGCTGTCCAGGTCCAGCCCCCATACGGTGGACCGGGGGCCGGCCGCGCCGAGGCAGGAGCGGCCGGCCAGGTGTCCCGCCAGCGCGGCCAGCACGGTGGTCAGCTCCTCCTCGTCGCCGGTCCGGCTCGCCCGGTCCCCGGTGACGGCGGGCGGCAGCAGGGCCGCCGCCCGCTCGATCAGTTCCCCGGCGTCCGCCGCCGCCCCGGCCGCCCGGGACACGAAGGCGGCCCGCGCCTCCTCCTCGGTGGGAGGGTGGGTGAACTCCTCGGTAGTCATGCCTGGTCGTTCCTCTCCGGGCTCCCCCGTCGGAGACCCTCGTCGGTCGATGAAACCGGCAAGCGATCTACAGCGGATGGACGCTCGATCCCGCCAACTGTCCGGTAGCTGAATGCCTGCCGCATGTCAGCCGTCGGCGGGGCGGTCGCGGATCTCGAGGGTGCAGCACTTCACGCTGCCGCCGCCCTTGAGCAGTTCGGACAGGTCGAGCCCGACGGGTTCGAAGCCGCGTTCGCGCAGGCGCCGGGCCACCCCGGCGGCCGACTCGGGCAGGACGACGTGGCGGCCGTCGCTGACCGCGTTGAGCCCGAAGTGCTCGGCGTCGGCCTCATCGACGAGGATCGCGTCGGGGTAGAGACTCCGCAGGACGGCCAGGCTGTGCGGGGCGAAGGCACCCGGGTAGTACATGATCTCGTCGTGGTCGAGGACGGTCAGGGCCGTGTCGAGGTGGTAGAAGCGCGGGTCGACCAGTTCCAGGCCGACGACCGGGCGGCCGAGGAACTCCTGGGCCTCCGCGTGGCTCTCGGGGGTGCTGCGGAAGCCCGTTCCCGCGAGCAGCCGGTCGCCGGCGAGCAGGAAGTCGCCCTCGCCCTCGTTGACGTGGACCGGGTCGTGCACCCGGTAGCCGCGGTCGCGGAACCAGTCCAGGTAGGCCGGGCCCTCGGCCGCCCGTTCGGCGTCGCGGAACCTGGCGCCGAGGACGCGGCCGCCGACGACCGTGGCGCCGTTCGCCGCGTACACCATGTCGGGGTAGCCGGGCAGCGGGTCGATGAACTCGACGTGGTGGCCGAGTTCGCGGTGCAGGGCGACGAGCTGTTCCCACTGGGTGACGGCGAGCGCGGTGTCCACCGGCTTGGCGGGGTCCATCCAGGGGTTGATCGAGTAGGTGACCTCGAAGTGGGCCGGGCGGCACATCAGGTAGTGCCGGCGGCTGGCGGTGCGCTGGGGGCGGAGTTCCATGGCGGTCGTCAGTCCTCACGGTGTCGGGGAAGGTTGCGGAGGGTGCGAAGGGGGCCGGCGAGCAGGACGAGGGCGGCGGTCAGCAGCACGGCGGACATGATCCAGATGGTGGGCCTGCTGCCCACGGCGCCGCCCAGCCAGCCGCCGAGCAGGGCGCCGACGGGGATCGCGCCGTAGTTGACGGTCGACGCGCTCGCCCGGACCCGGCCGAGCAGGTGGGAGGGGCAGTACGTCTGGTAGAAGCCGGCGACGATGACGTTGCCCGCGACCACGCCGCACACCGCGACGCCCCAGGCGAGGGCGCTCACCATGAGCGGCAACTGCCGTCCCGCGAAGGGCAGCAGGAAGATGAAGGGCGCCACGACCAGCATGCACAGCAACAGTCCGCGGGCGGTGCCGAACAGCCGGCCGATCCGCCCGGCGACGGCCGCCCCGGCCAGGCCGCCGACGCTCACCACCGCGAACACCGTGCCGACGGCGCCCGGCTGGAGGCCGACGTCCCGGACGAGGAAGACGGTCTGGACGGCCTGGATGCCGTTGAGGGCCAGGTTGGCGAGGGCGCCGAAGCCCGCCAGCGTCCGCAGGTACGGGTCGCGGACCACGAACCGGACGCCTTCGGCGATCTCCCGCCGCAGGGCCCTGCGTTCGGACGGCTCGGGCGGGTTCTCCCGTACGTCGATCCGGCCGAGGCAGAGCGCGGAGACCAGGTAGGTCGCCGCGTCGAGGAGGACCCCGGTGACCGCGCCGAGGGCCTGGGTGACCAGGCCCGCCACGCCGGGTCCCGCGACGTCCGCCGCCGATTCGGCGCCGTGCAGCTTGGCGTTGGCCTCCAGCATGTCGTCGTCGCTCACGAGCGCGGGCAGCAGGGCCGAGTAGGCGGTGCTGAAGAACACCTTCGCCGCGCCGGAGAGCAGGGCGACGAGCACGACCTGGGTGAGGGTGAGCACGCCCAGCCAGGCGGCCACGGGAACGCTGCCGAACAGGACCGTCAGCGACAGGTCGCTGACCAGCATGGTGCGGCGGCGGGGCCAGCGGTCCACCCAGGCGCCCGCCGGGAGGCCGATGAGCAGCCACGGTGTCCAGGCCGCGGCGGTCAGCACGCCCATCATGAACGGGGAGGCGTGCAGGGTGACCACCGCCACCAGGGACAGGGACACATGGCCGACCGCGGTGCCCAGACCGCTCGTGGTCTCGCCCAGCCACAGTCTGCGGAAGTTGCGTTCGGACCACAGGCCCAGCCGGCCCCGGGCGGGCCGCTCGGCCTCCCGCTCGGGCGTGGCGGGATCAGCGTACGCGCGGCTCATCGGTGTGCTCCCGGCTGTGCGGTGCGGAGTTGCTTGGCGACCGCTTCCGCGATCAGGGCGATCGGTCCCGGCCGGGTCATCGCGCCGTGCTCGCAGGCGAGCAGGTCGTGTTCGATCAGGCCGGTGACGTACGGCCGCCAGGCGCTCTCGTAGGGCCAGTCGGCGGGTTTGTCGAGCGCGGCGCCGATGAACAGGGCGTCGCCCCGGTAGACGCCGGGCACGTGCGCGGCGAGCAGTCTGTCGTGGTCGGCGAAGACCCGGGGCAGGGCGTCGGCGGCGTCGCCGAGCATGGCGCGCAGGGCTTCCGGCAGGCCGGCCGGGCCGTCGGCGCCGGCCTCGTCCTCCCGCCGGTCGTCCGGGGTGTGGCCGAGCGAGGCCAGCAGTGCCGCGAGCGGGTCGGCCGGTTCCCCGGCGGCGGTGGCGTCGTCGCCGGGGCCGGGGGCCGGGGTGGGCGGGTAGCCGTCCAGCAGGATCAGGGAGCCGGTCTCCTCGCCGTCGGCCTGGAGCCGTACGGCCATCTCGTGGGCGACGACGGCGCCGAAGGACCAGCCGAGCAGGTGGTAGGGGCCCCGGGGCTGGACGGAGCGGATGTGCCGCAGGTAGGCCGCGGCCAGTGCGCCGACGCTGTCGGGGGTGGCGCCGCGCAGGCCGGGGGCCTGGAGGCCGTAGACCGGGTGGGCGGCGTCGATGTGGCGCAGCAGGCCGGAGTAGACCCAGCTGATGCCTGCTCCGGGGTGCACGCAGAACAGCGGGGCCGCGGTGCCGCCGGTCCGCAGCGGCAGCAGGGTGCCGAGGGAGTCCTGCGGTCCGCGTTCGGTGTCGAGGTGGCGGGTGAGACCGGCCGGGGTGGGGTGTTCGAACAGGGCGCGGATGCCGATGTCCTCGCCGAGTACGGCGCGGATCCGGCTCAGCAGCCGGGTCGCCAGCAGGGAGTGGCCGCCCAGGGCGAAGAAGTCGTCGTCCACCGAGACCGATTCCAGCGTGAGCACCTCGGCGAACAGGCCGCACAGGGTCTCCTCGCGGGGGCTCGCGGGGGCGCGTCCGGCGGCCGTGCCCGTGAAGCGCGGTGCGGGCAGCGCCGCGCGGTCCAGCTTGCCGTTGGCGTTCAGGGGCAGCGTGTCCAGCACCGTGACCACCGCCGGGACCATGTACCCGGGCAGCACGCCCGCCGCGAACTCCCGTACGGCGGTGCCGTCCACGGCGCCGGTCACATAGCCGGCCAGCCGGCCCTCGTGGGCGACGACCACGGCCTGGGCGACTGCGGGGCAGCGGGCCAGCACGGCCTCCACCTCGCCGAGTTCGATGCGGAAGCCGCGGATCTTGACCTGGTGGTCGGTGCGTCCCAGGTACTCCACCTCGCCGTCCGGGCGGCGGCGCACCAGGTCGCCGGTGCGGTACATCCGCTCCCCCGCCGCGAACGGGTCGGCCACGAAGCGCTCGGCGCTGAGGCCGGGCCGGTTCAGATAGCCGCGGGCGATGCCCGCGCCGGCGAGGTACAGCTCGCCCGCCACCCCGACCGGGACCGGGCGCAGCCCCTCGTCCAGCACATGGACCCGGGTGTTCGTCAGCGCCTGCCCGATGAGCGGGGTGCCGTGGTCGGCCAACCGGGCGTGGAGGGCGTCGACGCTGTACTCGGTCGGGCCGTAGAGGTTGTGGCCGACCACGCCGGGAGTCTCGCGCACGGCGGTCCACAGGGCCGCTCCCGCGGCCTCGCCGCCGAGCATCAGCACCGGCAGCGGGCGCAGCTCCAGCAGCCCCTCCTCCAGGAGTTGTTCGGCGTAGGTGGGGGTGACGTCCATGGCGTCGACGCCGGCTTCCGCCACGTAGCGCACCACGGCGGCGGCGTCGCGCCTGCGGTCGTCGTCGAGCAGGTGCAGTTCGTGCCCGGCCACCATCCAGAGGATGCCCTCCCAGGAGGTGTCGAAGGACAGCGAGGCGGTCAGCGCGAACTTGAACCGCTTGGCGGGGTGGGCGCGTTCGGCCTCGGCGATGGTGGTGGCGCGGTGGAAGGCGTGGAGGTTGGCGACGCCCCGGTGCTCGATCACCACGCCCTTGGGGCGGCCGGTCGAGCCGGAGGTGTAGATGAGGTAGGCGGCGTTGCGGGCGCAGGGCCGGGGCGCGGCCGGGCGGCCCGGACGGCCGGTCGCCGTGCCCTGCTCGTCCGTCGACAGCAGGGGCAGGCCGTCCAGGACGGCCGGCAGGGGCCAGGCCGCGTGGGTCAGGGCGAGCAGCGGGGCGGTGTCGCGCAGCATGTGGGTCAGGCGGTCGGCGGGGAGGTCGGCGTCCAGCGGGAGGTAGGCGCCGCCCGCCTTGAGCACGGCCAGGAGCCCCACGACCGAGTCGGCGGAGCGCTCCAGGGCGAGGGCGACGACCCGCTCGGGTCCGACGCCGGCGTCGGCCAGCCGTGCGGCCAGGTCATCGGCGCGGGCGTCCAGTTCACGGAAGGTCAGCGAGGTGTCGCGGGTGACCAGGGCCACGGCGTCGGGGGTGCGGGCGGCCTGTGCCGCGAAGATCTCGGGCAGCAGGGCGTCGGGTTCCGGGGCGGCGGTGTCGTTCCAGCGCTCCAGCGCCGTGCGGTCGTCCGCGGTCAGGATCTCCAGGTCGCCGACGGCCCGGCCGGGGTCCTCGGCGACCTGGCTCAGCACCGCGGTGAGGGCGGTGGTGAGCCGCTCGGCGGTCTCGCGGTCGAACAGGTCGGTGGCGTATTCGAGGGCGCCGCCCAGGCAGGTCGTGGCGCCGTCGGGGCCGTGGCGTTCGGTGACGTTGAGGCACAGGTCGAAGGGGGAGGTGGTGAAGTCGGTGGTCTCGTGCTCGGCGTGCGCTCCGGGGAAGGCGATGTCCGCCTCGGTGGTGTTGTCGTAGGCGAGCATCACCTGGAAGAGCGGGTTGCGGGCCGGGGAGCGGACCGGGTTGAGCTCCTCCACCAGCCGTTCGAAGGGCACGTCCTGGTGGGCGTAGGCGGCGAGGTCGGCGGTGCGGACGCGGTCCAGCAGTTCGGTGAAGGCCGGGCGGCCCGACAGGTCGGTGCGGAGCACGAGGGTGTTGACGAAGAAGCCCACCAGGTCGTCCAGGGCGCCGTCGGCCCGGCCGGCGACGGGGGTGCCGACGGGGATGTCGTCACCGGCGCCGAAGCGGTGCAGCAGGGTGGCGAACGCGGCCTGGAGGACCATGAACAGGGTGGTGCCGTGGGCGCGGGCCAGCTCGGTGAGCCGGGTGTGCAGGGCGGGGTCGAGCTCGAAGCGGACGGTGTCGCCGCGGTGGCCGGGCACCGCCGGGCGGGGCCGGTCGGCGGGCAGGGCGAGTTCGTCGGGGAGTCCCGCGAGGGCGTGCCTCCAGTAGCCGAGCTGCCGGGCCATCAGGCTGTCGGGGTCGTCCTCGGTGCCGAGCAGTGCGCGCTGCCAGAGGGCGTAGTCCGCGTACTGCACCGGCAGCGGCCGCCAGTCGGGGGCGGCGCCGGCGCGGCGGGCGCGGTAGGCGGTGGTGAGGTCGTCGAAGAGCGGGCGCAGGGAGGCGCCGTCGGCGGCGATGTGGTGGAGGACCAGGACGAGGATCTGTTCGCCGGGTCCCTCGGGGATCAGGTGGGCGTGCACCGGAACGTCCGTGGCGAGGTCGAAGACCCGGCCCGCGGCGTCGGCGACGGGCAGGTCTCCGACGGTCAGCAGCGGGGCGGGCGGTGCGTCGAGGACGTGCTGGTGGGGGACGCCGCCCGTGGTGCGGTAGACGGTGCGCAGGGCCTCGTGGCGGGCGACGACGTCCCCGAGGGCGGCTTCCAGGGCGGTGGTGTCCAGGGTGCCGCGCAGCCGCAGGGCGAGGGAGACGTTGTAGGTGGCGCTGGGGCCCTCGGCCTGGCCGATGAACCAGAGCCGCTGCTGGGCGAAGGAGAGCGGGAGCCGCTCCGGCCGGTCGGCGGGGCGGGGCGCCGGGCGGGCCGGGGCACCGGTGGCGTCCGTGAGGCGCTCGGCGAGGCCCGCGGGTGTGGGCGCCTGGAACAGCTCGGCCAGCGGGATCTCGGCTCCGAGGACGGTGCGGACGCGGCTGACCAGGCGGGTGGCGGTCAGGGAGTGGCCGCCGAGGGCGAAGAAGTCGTCGTCGACGCCGACCGAGGGGAGGCCGAGGAGTTCGGCGAACAGGCCGCACAGGATCTCCTCGCGGGGGGTGCGAGGGGCGCGTCCGCCGGCCGGTCCGCCGAGGTCGGGGGCGGGCAGGGCGGCGCGGTCCAGTTTGTCGTTGGCGGTCTGCGGGAGCCGGTCGAGGACCGTCACGAGCGGGACCATGTAGCCCGGCAGGGTGTCGGCGGCGTGGCGGCGCAGGACGGCGGCCAGGTCGGGGCGGTCGTCCGCGGGGGTGCAGTAGGCGACCAGCCGTTTCTCGCCGTCGTCCTCCCGGACCACCACGGCGGCCTGGCCGACGCCCTCGTGCCGGCCCAGTACGGCCTCGATCTCGCCGGGTTCGATGCGGAAGCCGCGGATCTTGACCTGGTGGTCGGTGCGGCCGAGGAACTCGATGGCGCCGTCGGCGCGGTGGCGTACCAGGTCGCCGGTGCGGTACATCCGCGCGCCGGGCTCGAACGGGCAGGCCACGAACCGTTCGGCGGTCAGCGCGGGCCGGGCCGCGTAGCCGCGGGCGAGGCCGGCGCCCGCCACGTACAGCTCGCCGCGGACGCCCGGCGGCACCGGGCGCAGGCTGCCGTCCAGGACGTAGGCCCGGGTGTTGTCGAGGGGGGTGCCGATAGGTACCCGTGCTCCGGTGAGGTCGTCCTCGGTGACCCGGCGGAAGGTGGCGAAGGTGGTGGTCTCGGTGGGGCCGTACCCGTTGCCGAGGACCAGGCCGGGGCAGGCGTCCAGGACCCGGCGCAGCATGGCCGGGGCGGCCGCGTCGCCGCCGGTGGTGACCGCGCGCAGTCCGGCGAGGGCCCGCGGGCTCTCCTCGGCGACGACGTCGAACAGGCCCTTGGTGAGCCAGGCCGCCGTCACCCCGTGGCGTTCGACCGTGTCGCGCAGGACGGCGGGGTCGAGGTGGCCCGGCGGGGCGACGACGACGGTGCCGCCCGAGAGCAGGGGCGCCCAGAGTTCGTAGGTGGCGGCGTCGAAGGCGTGCGGTGAGTGGAGCAGTACGCGGCGGTGGTCCTCGCCGTCCCAGCGGTGGTCGCCGGCGAGGGCGACGACGTCGCGGTGGCGGACCGCGACGCCCTTGGGCAGCCCGGTGGAGCCGGAGGTGTACATCACGTAGGCGAGCTGGTCGGGGTGGGTCCTCGGCACCCGGAATCCGGGCACCGGATCGCCCTCGGGCCGCATCACCAGGGCGGCCGGGACGAAGCCGAGGTCGTCGCGGTCCGTCAGCAGGACCGGGGCGCCCGCCTGGTCCAGCACCCACTCCAGCCGGTCCGGCGGCAGGGAGGCGTGCAGCGGCACGTACGCCCCGCCCGCCAGTACGACGGCGAGGGTGGCGACCACGACCTCGGCCGAGCGCTCCAGCAGCATCGCCACCGGTGTCTCCGGCCCCACGCCGAGGGCGGTGAGCCGGGCCGCGAGGCTCTGGGCCCGGGTCTGCAACTGGGCGTAGGTGTAGGTGACTTCGTCGGAGACCACGGCGAGGGCGTGCGGGGTGCGCGCGGCCTGGCGGGTGAAGGCCCCGGTGAGTGTGCCGTCGCCCGGGACGGAACGCGCGGTGTCGTTCCACTCCCCCAGGATCCGGGCCCGTTCCGCCCCGCTCAGCAGGTCGTGCCGGCCGACGGGTGCGCCCGGGTCGGCGAGGGCGGCCCTGAGCAGCCGCTCCCAGCGGGCGGCGAACGCCTCGACGGTCGCGGTGTCGAAGAGGTCGGCCGCGAACTCGATGGAGCCGGTGATGCCGGCCGGGGTGCCGTCCGGGGCGTGGTTCTCCTCCATCCCGATGTTGAGGTCGAACTTCGCGACCCTGATCCCGAGCGGTTCGGGCGTGCCGGTCAGGCTGTCCGGGCCGGACGGGTGCGTGGGGTCCTGGGGGGCGTGCTCGCTGTTCTGGAGGACGGCCATGACCTGGAAGAGCGGGTGCCGGGCGGTGGAGCGGACCGGGTTGAGCTCCTCCACCAGGCGTTCGAAGGGGACGTCCTGGTGGGCGTGGGCCTCCAGGTGGGTCTCCCGGACCCGGGCGAGGAGTTCGGTGAAGGAGGGGTCGCCGGAGACGTCGGTGCGCAGCACCAGGGTGTTGACGAAGAAGCCGACGAGGTCGTCGAGGGCCTCCTCGGAGCGGCCCGCGACCACCGAGCCGACCGGTACGTCGGTGTCGCCGCCCAGCCGGGAGACGAGCGCGGCGAGAGCCGCCTGGAGCACCATGAACAGGGTCACCCGGTGGGTGCGGGCCAGTTCCAGGAGTCCGGCGTGCAGGTCCGCGTCGAGGCGGAGGGGGGTCGCGTCGGCGCCGGCGCCCAGGGCGCGCGGCCGGGGCCGGTCGGCGGGCAGGGCCAGTTCCTCGGGGAGGCCGGCCAGCTTGCCGCGCCAGTAGGCGAGTTGCTGCGCCAGCAGGCTGTCCGGGTCGCCGTCGTCGCCGAGCAGTTCGCGCTGCCAGAGCGCGTAGTCGGCGTACTGGACGGGCAGCGGCTCCCAGTCGGGGGCCCGGCCCGCGCGCCTGGCCGTGTGGGCGGTGGCCAGGTCGCGCAGGAACGGTCCCTTGGACCAGCCGTCGCCGGCGATGTGGTGCAGCACGGTCAGCAGCACCCACTCGTCGGGCGCGAGGACGAACACCCATATGCGGACCGGGAGTTCGCAGCGCAGGTCGAAGGGTTCGGCGGCCGCCGCGTCGCGTCGCGCGGGATAGCCGTCGGGGTCCGCCGTGCAGTCGACCACCGTGAAGGAGAGATCCGCCGCCGCCTGCCCGGCGGGCACCACCCGCTGCACGGGGACGCCGGCCACGGCCGGGAAGACCGTGCGCAGCGCCTCGTGCCGGGTGATGACGTCCACGGCCGCGGCGCGCAGCGCCACCGGGTCCGGCGCGCCGCGCAGGCGTACCGCGAACGGCAGGTTGTAGAGCGGGCCAGGCCCTTCGATCTGGTCGGTCAGCCACAGACGCTGCTGCGCGAAGGAAACCGGGATCACGGATCTGTCCTTACGTCACGGGCCACGGGGGCGTGGTCAGGCGGTGGGCAGGGGTGCGGCGCGGAACGCGGCGGGCGGCACGCTGGGCCGGCAGTCCAGGACGTCGACCGGCGATCCCATGGCGACGGCGATCCTGCGGTCGCCGCTGAACGGGTCGCGGCCGTGGGCGGCGAGGATGTTGTCGACGAGCATCACGTCGCCGCGCTGCCAGGGTTCGCGGACGGTGGCCGCCTCGTAGACGGCGTTGAGGGCCTCCACGTCGTCCCGGGTGAGGGGGGCCGCGTCGCCGACGCCGGTGTTGAAGGGCAGTCCGTCGGGGCCGAACTCGTCGGTCAGGGCCTCGCGGATCACCGGGTCGAGGGACCACTCGTTCCAGAACGCGAGGTGGTTGAACCAGACCTCCTCGCCGGTCTCCGGGTGGGTGATGGTGCCCGGGCGCAGCTGCCGGGTGCGCAGCCGGCCGTCCTCCCGCCACTCCCAGGAGACGAGGTTCTCGGCGCAGTACTCCTCGACCTTCGCCGGGTCGTCGGTCGCGAAGGCCGTGCGCCAGTCCAGGGAGACGTATTCGGAGTAGTTGCGGGTCAGGGTCCAGCCGCTCGCGCGCACCCGGTCCACGAGGGCGGCGGGCAGGTTCGCCAGGACCTTGCGGCAGTCGACGACGGGGGTGGCGCCGCCCTCGGCGGGGGCGGTCAGGCAGGCGAAGAGGAGCTTCCCGGGGAAGGTGAGCGTGTAGCTGTTCTCGTTGTGCATGCGGATCGACTGGTGGGAGGGCAGGTCGGTCGAGGAGAAGACCCCGTGGCCGAAGTCGCTGCGCGGGGTGGCCTTCTCCCGGTAGGGGGTGGGCTCGGGCAGCAGCACGTCGCGGACCCGGGCGACGTCCTCGCTGCCGGTGACCGGCAGGCCCCGGAGGAAGATCGTGCCGTGCTCGGCGAGGGCCGCCCGCAGGTGCGGGCTGTTGTCCTGGAGCCAGCGGACGGCCGCGTCCATGTCGTGGACGCCGGTCACCCGGGTCAGGGCCGGACGGCCGGGAGCGGTCTCCCAGCGCGGTGCGGTCGGTGCGGTCGACACGGCGGGGCCTCCTAGCGGCCGAGGGAGGCGAGCAGGCTCGCCGGGCGGATGTCGGTCCAGTTCTCCTCGATCCAGGCGAGGCAGGCCTGCCGGTCGGCGTCGCCCAGGGCGACCGTCCAGCCGGCCGGGACGTCGATCCACGCGGGCCACAGGGAGTGCTGGTTCTCGTCGTTGACGAGCACCTTGTAGGTGCCGTTCTCGTCCTCGAAGGGATTCGTCATGATGGTTCTTCCTCCGTCGTGAGCGGGGCGGAATCGCGCGGGGCTCCGGGATTCCGGGGGCCGGGGGGCCGGGGCCGGGATTTCTGATCGCCGTCCGGTTTTTCGAAGTTATCGGCGCCCGGTACGGCCGACAGGCAGGAATTCCGGCAGGAGAGCGGAAGTTCAGCGGGCGGGCAGGCGCACCGGGAAGTGGTCCAGGCCGAAGTTGATGATCGAGCGGTTGTACCGGACGGGACCGGCCGGCTCGATCCTCTCGACGTGCTCCAGCAGGGCGGTGAAGAGCGCGGTCAGCTCCGTCCGGGCGAGCGGGGCGCCGATGCAGTAGTGCGCGCCGAGGCCGAGCGCCACATGGCGGTTGGGGCTGCGGTCGAGCACGATGTCGTGCGGGCGGTCGAAGACGGCCGGGTCGTGGTTGGCCGCCCAGGTCCAGACGACGACGCGCTCGCCGCGCCGGATGTCGTGGCCGCCGAGCACGGTGTCCCTGGTGGCGGTGCGCAGGGTGTGCAGTCCCACCGAGGTCCAGCGCAGCAGTTCGTCGAGGGCCGGCCCCATGTCCGCCTCGCCGCTCTGCAGCCGGTCCCACAGCTCGGGGTGGCGGACCAGCGCGAGCAGGCCCATCACGGCGGTGTGGCGGACGGTCTGGACGCCGCCGACGACGATGTTGTCCAGGTTGAGGACCACGTCCTCGACGGGCAGCAGCCGGCCGGCGATGCGGTAGCCGGCCATCATGCTGATGAGGTCGTCGCGGGGGTCGGCCCGCCGTTTCATCACCTGGTGCATGAGGTACGGGATGAGCCGCTGGTGACCGGCCCTGCGCTCCTGCGCGGTGCGGCCGAGGAAGGCGTCGTCGCAGACCTGGACGACCATCTCGCGGTCCTGGTCCGGGACGTCGAGCAGGTCGCACATCACGGTCAGGGGCAGCGGGGAGACGACGTCGACGAGGTCGACCTCGCCCCGTCGCACGGCGTCGGTGACGATACGGCGGGACAGTTCGGTGATGCCGGGGGCCGCCCCGCGGGCTCCGCCGGGCGAGAGGAACGGGGTCGCGGGCGCCCGGAGTTCGCGGTGCCGGGGCGGGTCGGTGAGGGCCATCATGCGTCCCGCGCCGACCGGGGTGTTCCCGGCGCCGGCCCCGAGCAGCGAGCCGCCCTCCGAGCTGTAGGTGGCCGCGTCCTTGAGGACCTCGACGGCAAGGTCGTAGGAGAGCACGGACCAGACCGGCCCGTCGTCGGCGGTCTCGGTGCGCTGGACGGGGCCCGCCTGACGCAGCCGGTCGACGACGGCGGGCAGGTCGGGGCGGGTCCACAGCTCGGGGTCGCTCAGGTCGACGGCGGTGACCGGCGCGGGTGCGGAGGTCAGTGGACGAGGGGCTGTGCTCGTGGCCATCGGGGCTCCCTGGGGGTCGGATCGGGCCGGTGCCCGACGATCGAGGTCAGCAGGCCCACGGGTCCGGGCCGTTGTACGGTCGCCAGCAGGTGGCCGCCGGGGACCACCGTCAGGCCGAAGGCGCCCGAGGTGTGCTCGGCCCAGCCCGCGAGGAGGGTGGCGTCGAGCAGCGGGTCGGCGTCGCCGGCGACGGCGTGCAGTGCGGTGTCGAGCAGCGGGGCGGGCCGGTACCGGTAGGTGTCGCGCACCGTGAGGTCGGCGCGGATGGCCCGCAGTGCCAGCTCCCTCAGCTCCGGCTCCGAGGCGACGAGTTCGCCCATGCCGCAGGTGCGCAGCAGGTCCTCGGCTCCGTACTGCGGCGGGGTCGGGGCGGACCAGGTGCCGGGCGCGGAGGCCGAGGCGGCGATCACCGACTCCGGGCGGCGCCCGGCGGGCAGGGCGCGTGCCACCTCGTAGGCCAGCAGGGACCCGAAGCTCTGTCCGTAGAACCCGAAGCGGCCGGTCAGGTGCGGGAGGAGGGCGTCCGTCACAGTCCGCACCAGCAGGTCGAAGGTGGCGGGCATCGGGTGGCGGCTGCGTCCGCCGCGGGCCGGCATGCGCAGGGCCCACACCTCGGCGGCCGGGGCGAGCGCCTGGGCCAGCGGGGCGAAGGCGGTGGCGTCACCGCCGGCGTGCGGGAAGCAGAACAGCCGGTAGGGGCGGTGGTCCTGGGGTGCGGGCACCAGCAGCCAGTCGCCCTCGATCCGTGGCCGCGGGGGCACCACCGGGATCACCGGGCACCCGCCGCACCGCCGACGAGGGCCGGCCGCCGGGGCGCCGGGGCCCGGCCCGCCGTGCGGACCGCCTCGGTGAAGTCGGCGAGGTCGCGGGCGTCGAGCAGGTGGCGCAGCTGGAGTTCGGCGCCGAGGCTGCGGCGCAGGATGTGGATGACCCGCAGGGCGGCGAGCGAGTGGCCGCCGAGGGTGAGGAAGTCGTCCTCGGGCCGGATGTCGTCGCGGCCGAGGACGGTCCGCCAGACGTCGGCGACCTGTTCCGCCAGACCGGTCCCCGCCGGGCCGGCCGGCCGCGGCCGGGGCGCGGCGGCGGGCGCCGGGGCGGGCAGCGCCGCGTGGTCGAGCTTGCCGTTGGGGGTGAGCGGCAGCGCGTCGAGGACGACGGCCGCGGCCGGGACCATGTGGGCGGGCAGCAGGGTGCGGGCGTGGGCCAGGACGTCGTCGGTGCCGGGGGCCGGGGTGCCAAAGACGGTGACGTAGGCGATGAGGCGCTGGTCCCCGGGGGCGGCCTCGTGGACCTTGACGGCGGCCTCTCGGATCCCCGGGTGGCGGGTCAGGGCGCCCTCGATCTCGCCCGGTTCGATGCGGAAGCCGCGCAGTTTGAGCTGGCGGTCGGCGCGGCCGGCGAACTCCAGGGTGCCGTCCGGGCGGCGGGCGGCGAGGTCGCCGGTGCGGTACATCCGCGCGCCGGGGGCGAAGGGGCTGGCCACGAAGCGTTCGGCGGTCAGTCCCGGGCGGCCGAGGTATCCGTGGGTGACGGCGGGACCGGCGACGTAGAGCTCGCCGGTGGCGCCGGGGGCGACCGGCCGCAGCTCCCGGTCCAGCAGGTGCAGGGTGACGGCGGGCAGGGCGTCGCCGATGTGCGGCCGGGGGCCGCCGATCCGGGTGGCGGTGGAGTCGACGGTGCACTCGGTGGGGCCGTACAGGTTGAGGACGTCGGTTCCGGCGGCGGTGATCTCGTCCCAGGTCGCCTGGGGCACCGGCTCGCCGCCCATGAACAGCCGTACCGGGCGGGCCTTCAGCGGCTCGCGCAGCAGTTCCCAGTGCGAGGGCGTGAGGTCCAGGTCGGTCACGCCGTGCTCGTCGAGCAGGGCGGCCAGCCGGACCGGGTCGGTGCGGGTGGTGTCGTCGACCACGACGAGGGTGTCGCCCCGGCAGACGCGTGCCCACTGCTGCACGGAGGCGTCGAAGGAGACGCTCGCGCTCCAGCCGACCACGCCCGGCTCGGCCCGGTACATGCCGCGTTCCTCCAGGCCGGCCAGCAGGCGGGCGACGCCGCCGCGGGTGGCCTGGACGCCCTTGGGGCGGCCGGTGGAGCCCGAGGTGTAGATGACGTAGGCCGCGTCCGCCGCGGTGACCGGGGTGTCCGGGCCGGGGTCGGCGGTCGCGTCGGGGCCGAGGGCCGGGACCCCGTCGGGCAGCTCGACGGCGCCCGGCTCGGCGGTGATCAGCAGGGCCAGGCCCGCGTCCTGGGCCATGAAGGCGAGCCGTTCCGCCGGGTAGGCGGGGTCGAGCGGTACGTAGGCCGCGCCGGCCCGCCACACGGCGAGCAGCGCCACCGGCAGGTCGGTGGTGCGGCGCAGGTGGACGCCCACCCGGTCGCCGCGGCCGATGCCGTGGGCGCGCAGGGCGGCCGCCAGCCCGAGGGTGCGGCGGTCGAGTTCGGCGTAGCTGAGGCGGCCGTCGGCGGCCGTGACCGCGGTGCGGGCGGGGGTGGCGCCGGCGGCGGCCAGGAACCGGGTCAGCGGGTCGGCCGGACGGGGGCCGTGGGTGTCGGTCATGGGGTTCGTCTCGCTCTCTGTTCGGTCTGCGCGGCCGGTCACAGGGCCGCGTCCATGTCGTGCAGGGCCGTCTCGTAGGCGTCGAGGAAGGCCTCGGCGAGCGCGTCGGGCACCACGGACCGCTGGTGGTCCACGGCGAGCAGGACGCGGTCGGAGACGGGGTCCTGGATCAGCGAGGCTCCGAAGGCGAAGCTGTTGGGTTCGTGGCGCATGGTGGGCTCGCAGCCGATCCGGTCGTCCTCGATCCGCGCGCCGCCGAGGTCGCCGAGGGCGTGGAAGCGCAGGAAGCCGAACTGGCTGTCCAGCCGGGTGCCGGTCATCAGCCGGGCCAGCCGGGCGATCGGGACCCGGCGGTGCGGCATCATGTCCAGTTCCTCGCGGTGCACCTCGCGCACCAGCGCCAGCGGGTCGTCCCGGTCCTCGCCGTCCGCCCCGGCCACCAGCGGGACGGTGTTGAGGAACAGCCCGTACACCTCGGTGCCGCCGCGCCGTTCGAGGCGGCCGTTCATGGCGAGGCCGGTGGTGATCCGGCGGTGACCGGTGATCTGCCGCAGCGCGCGCACATGGGCGGCGAGCGCCACGGACTTGACGGGGACGCCGGTGGCGTCGGCGACCCGGCGCAGCCGGCCGGGGGCCTCGGGCAGCACCCGTTCGACGGTGCGGGCCAGTTCATGGGTCTCGCCGGCGCCGTCCCACAGCTCGCCACTGACGCCGTCGAGCTTGTCGCGCCAGTACGCCAGGGACGCGGGGTCGGCGGCGGCCTCCCGTTCGACGGCCACGAAGTCCCGGTAGCGGGAGCCGGGCGGGGCGGCGGGGGCGCTGTCCGGATCGGCGGACAGCTCGGCGTGGCGTGCCAGGAGTTCGGCGAGGAGCGAGGTGAAGCTCCAGCCGTCGAGGATGGCGTGGTGCTCGGAGACGGTGAGCTGGAAGGAGGTGTCGGCCAGCCGCTGCACGGTGATCCGGAACAGCGGCGGTGCCATCAGGTCGAAGGGGGTGCGGCGGTGCCGCTCGAAGACCTCGGTGACCGCCGCGTCCCGCTCGGGCGCGGTCAGCGGCCGCAGGTCGTCGAAGGTGACGGGCGGTGCCAGTTCGCCGTGCACGAGCTGGAGGGGTTCGGCGTAGCCGGAGATGTCCAGGCCGGTCCGCAGGACGGGGTGGCGGGTCATCGCCTCGGTCACGGCCCGGCGGAACGCCGTCTCGTCGAGCGGTGCGCCGATCCGGTAGCTGTTGACGTTGTGGTAGCTGTCGGTCGATCCGGCGATCTCCATGTGGAAGACCATGCTGAGCTGCATCGACACCATCGGGTAGGCGTCCACGAGGCCGGCCGGGAGTTCGGCGCGGGTCTCGGCGTCGACCAGTGAGAAGGGGCCGTCGGCGGTGTCCGCGCCGGCCACCGGGCGGGCCAGCGGCGCCAGGGCGGCGATGGTCGGGGCGTTGAAGATGTCCCGCAGGGTGACCGCCCAGCCGGCCTCGTGCAGTTCCCCGGAGAGCTGGACGGCGCGGATCGAGTCGCCGCCGAGGTGGAAGAAGTCGTCGTGCGCGCCGATGCCGGTGACGCCCAGGACCCGTGACCAGACGTCGGCGAAGTCGCGTTCGGTGTCGTTGCGGGGTGCCACGTGTCCGGCCGTGCCGCCGGTGGGCGCGGTGCCGTGCGGGCTCGGGTCGGGCAGGGCGCGGCGGTCGACCTTGCCGTTGACGGTCAGCGGCAGGGCGTCCAGGACCGTGACGGTCGCCGGGATCATGTAGTCGGGCAGTGAGCGGGCCAGGAACTCGCGCATCCCGGCCGGTTCGCGGCCGGTGACGTAGGCCGCGAGCCGCTGCTGGTGGACGGTGACCACGCAGGTGTCGACGTCGGGGTGGGCGCCCAGCGCGTTCTCGATCTCGCCGAGTTCGATGCGGAACCCGCGCAGCTTGACCTGGAAGTCGGCGCGCCCCAGGTATTCCAGTCCGCCGTCGGGCAGCCGCCTGGCCACGTCCCCGGTGCGGTACATGCGGGCCCCGGGGGCGGTGGCGTAGGGGTCGGCGACGAAGCGCCCGGAGGTGAGGCCGGGCCGGTCCCAGTAGCCGTGGGCGAGGCTGCCGCCGCCGATGTACAGCTCGCCGGGGACGCCCACCGGGCAGGGCCGCAGCCAGTCGTCGAGGACCGTCGCGCCGAGGTGCGGCATCGGTGTGCCGATCAGGCTGCGGTCGAAGTCGCCGGTGTCGGGGCCGAGGTCGTGGGTGGTGACGTGGACGGTGGTCTCGGTGATCCCGTACAGGTTGCACAGGCGGGCCGGGGGCAGCGGGTCGAGGGCGTTCCAGCGCCGCACCACGGCGGGGTCGAGCGCCTCGCCGCCGAGCATGATCTGTTTCAGCGCGGGCAGGGCGCGCGGCCGTTGCCGCAGGGCGAGTTCGAGCTGGCGGAGCGCGGAGGGGGTCAGGCACAGGAACGAGACGCCCTCGGTGGCGAGCAGTTCGGCGAACTCCTCGGGCGAGCGGCTGGTCAGGTACGGCACCACGACCAGCCGTCCGCCGTGCAGCAGGGCGCCCCACAGCTCCCAGACGGTCCAGTCGAAGGCGTAGCTGTGGAAGAGGGTCCACACCTCGCCGGGGCCGAAGGCGAAGTGCCGGGCGCCGGCGTCCATCAGGCGGCTGACGTGTTCGTGGGCGACCGCGACGCCCTTGGGGCGGCCGGTGGAGCCCGAGGTGAAGATGATGTACGCGGTGTCCGAGGGCCGGACCTCGAGGGCGGGCCGGGTGGCCGGGAGGCCGGCCGGCTCCGTTTCCCCGAGGGCCGGTTCGAGCAGCTGCCAGGGGCCGTCCGGGACGCGGTCGGGGCGGTCGGTGACGACGGCCCGGACCCCGGTGTCCCCGAAGACCATCGCGGCCCGGTCGGCGGGGGCGGTCAGGTCCACCGGCACGTAGGCCGCGCCGGCCTTCAGCACACCGAGCACCGAGACCGGGATCTCGTGCGTGCGGTCGAGGAGCAGGCCGACCCGGTCGCCGGGGCGGACACCGCGGGCGATCAGCGCGTGGGCCAGCCGGTTGGCCCGCTCGTCCAGCTCGGTGTAGGTCAGGGACCGGTTGCCGAAGGTGAGGGCCGTACGGGCGGGGTGCGCGTCGGCGGCGTCCTCGAACAGCCGGTGCAGACCGCGGCCCTCGGGTATGCGCTCCGCGGCGGCGGGCGGGCGCGGGTCGGCGGCGCGGGTCAGTTCGCGCACGGTGCGGCCGGTGTCGTCGAGGGCGGCGGTGAGCAGGGCCCGCCAGTCGTCGGTCATCCGGCGCACCGTCGCGGTGTCGAAGAGGCCGGAGCTGAACTCGACCTCGCCGCGCAGTTCGCCGTCGTCGTAGACGGACCAGGTCAGGTCGAACTTGCTGGTGCCGTTGGAGTGCACCCGCCGGTCGGCCGAGGCGGGCCCGAAGGCCAGCGGCGCGCGGTTCTCGGTGTGCGAGCCGAAGACGACCTGGACGAGCGGCGGGTGGGCGGCGGAGCGGTCCGGGGCGAGCTGGTCGACGATGGTGTCGAAGGGCACGTCCAGATAGCCGTAGGCCTCGAAGGCGACGTCCGAGACGTGGGCGAGGAGTTCGCGGAAGGTGGTGCGGGCGCCGAGCCGGATCCGCAGCGGCAGCAGGTTGACGAAGTAGCCGACCAGGTTCTCCAGTTCGGGCCGGTCGCGGGTGGTGACCGGGGTGCCGATCACCATGTCCTCGGCGCCGGTGTGGCGGTTCACCAGGAGGGCGAAGGCGGCCAGTTGCACGATGAACGGCGTCACCCCCTCGCTCTCGGCCAGGGCGCGGACCCGGGCCGCGGTGCCGGCCGGCAGGTCGAAGGGCTCGGTGCGGCCGAGGTGTCCGCGCTCCGCGGGGCGCGGCCGGTCGGCGGGCAGCTCCAGCAGGCCGGGGGCGCCGTCCAGCCGGTCCTTCCAGTAGGACAGGTGGTCCTCGAAGGAGCGGTCCGCCTCCCCGGCCGCGTGGTCGGCGTACTGGAGGGTCAGCCGGGGCAGCCGGGGTGCGCGGTGTTCGGTGAGGGCGGTGTAGGTCTCCGCCAGCTCCGTCTCGAAGACGTCGGCCGACCAGCCGTCCCAGACGATGTGGTGGACGACGAGGACGACGGTGGTCGCGGTGTCCGACCGCAGCAGGGCCGTGGCCCGCAGCAGCGGTCCGGCGGCGAGGTCGAAGGGCGCGGACGCCTCGGCGGCGAGCCGCTGCGCGGCCTGCCGTTCCCGTTCGCCTGCGGGCAGCTCCCGCAGGTCGATGACGGCCAGCGGGATCTCCAGGCCGGGGTGGACGAGTTGGCGGGGGCCGTCGGGGCCCAGGGCGAAGGTGGTGCGCAGCGCCTCGTGGCGGGCGACGACGGTGTTGAGGGCGCGCTCCAGGAGCGCGGTGTCGAGGGGGCCGGTGAACTCGAAGACCCAGGGGGTGTTGTAGGTGGCGGTCCCGGGGTGCCAGCGGTCCAGGAACCACAGTCCGCGCTGGAGGCCGGAGAGGGGTGCGGTCCTGGCGGGGGCCGGGGCGGTCCCCGCAGGGGCGGGAGCCGGCGGGACGGGGGCCGGCGGCGGAGCCGTGTCGGTGGGCGAACTCACTGTCCTTCTGCCTTCCTTGTCGAGAGCGGGGTGCCGACCCGTCGGGCGTCCGACGGCGGCGCCGGGGGCCGTGACGACGGCCGGGGTGCGCGGGGCGCGGGTGGCGCTCAGGCCGGCAGCAGTTCGGCGATCGCGCTCACGGTCCTGGCCCGGAACACCAGGTGCGGCGGGACACGGGTGCCGGTCTCCCGGGACAGCCGCATCGCGACGCGTACGGCGGACAGGGAGTTGCCGCCGATCCGGAAGAAGCTGTCGTGGCGGCCCACCTCGGCCAGGCCGAGGATCTCCCGCATCACGTCGGCCACCAGGCGCTCCCTGCCGACCAGCACGCCGTCCGCGGCCCCGGTGGCCGCCGGGGCCGGCAGGGCGCGGCGGTCGACCTTGCCGTTGGCGTTCAGGGGCAGCGCGGCCAGGACGTCGAGGGTGGCGGGGACCATGTACTCCGGGAGCCGTCCGGACAGGTGGCGCAGGAGGGCCTCGGGGGCGGCCGGCGCGGAGCCGTCGGTGGCGGCCGTGACGTAGGCGGCGAGCCGCCGGTCGCCGGGGGCGGGCTCGTACACGGTGACGGCGGCCTCCCGCACCCCCGGGTGCCGGGTGAGGAGGTCCTCGATCTCGCCCGGTTCGACCCGGAAGCCCCTGATCTTGATCTGGTCGTCGGCCCGGCCGGTGATCTCCAGTGTGCCGTCCGCCGTACGGCGCCCGAGGTCACCGGTCCGGTACAGCCGCGCCCCGTATCCGCCGCCGGGATCGGCGACGAAGCGGGTGGCGGTGAGGCCGGGCCGGCCCGTGTAGCCGAGGGCGAGGCCGCGGCCGGACGTGTACAGCTCGCCGGTGACGCCGGGTTCGACGGGCCGCAGGGTCTCGTCGAGGACGAGGACGTCCTTGCCGTACAGCGGACGGCCGATCGGGATGGAGGCGGTCGTGACGTCCTCGGGCACGACGGTGTGGCAGGTGGTGAGGCCGAGGCTCTCGACGGGGCCGTAGCCGTTGGCGACCCGGAGGCCGGGGAACATCTCCAGCGCCTTGGCGACATGGGTCACCGAGGCCCGCTCGCCGGCGGTGAAGGCGGTGCTCAGCCCGGCGAACGTGTCCGGGAACTCCTCCAGGAGGAAGTTGAACAGGCTGGCGGACAGCTGGAGCTGGGTGACGCCGTGGCGGCGGGTGAGCTCGGCGACGGTCTCCGGGTCGGGCCGCTGCCCGGGCTGGAGGACGCAGGTGCCGCCGAACATCAGGGCGCCGTACAGCTCCAGCGCGAAGGCGTCCCAGGAGACCGGGGAGCACTGGAGCCAGACCTCGTCCGGGCCGAACCGGGCGTAGTCCTGGCCCGCGTAGGTGCCGGTCAGCGCGCGGTGCGGGACGGCGACGCCCTTGGGGCGGCCGGTGGAGCCGGAGGTGAACATCACGCAGGCCAGGTCGTCGCCGGTGACGGCGAGCCCCGGGTCGTGCTCCGGCATGCGGGCCAGCTCCCCGGCGGCGGCGTCCAGGTCGATGTGCACGCCCTGCCAGGCGAAGGGAACCTCCTGGCCGCGGTGGGTGACGAGGTGTCCGGCGCCGCTGTCGGCGGTCGCCCCGGCGAGCCGTTCGGCCGGGAACTCGGGGTCGAGCAGGGTGTATGCGGCGCCGGTCTTCAGCGCCGCGAGCAGGGCGACCACGAGGTCGGGGCCGCGCTCGACGAGCACCGCGACGACCGTCCCGCGCCCGGCACCCCGTGCGGCGAGGTGGTGGGCCAGCCGGTTGGCGCGTGCGTTGAGCTGCCCGTAGCCGACTTCCTCGTCGCCCGCGATCAGCGCGGTGGCGTCCGGGGTCCGGGCGGCGGCCGCCTCGAACAGGGTGTGCGCGGGGGCGGCGACGGCCGCGGCCAGCGCGCCGAGCCAGCTGTCGCACAGGTCCGCCATGGTCCGTGCGTCGAACAGGTCGCTGTCGTACTCGAACCGGCCGGTGAATCCGGTGCCGAGGTCGTCGACGGAGACCGACAGGTCGAACCGGGAGACCCCCTGCATGTGCAGTTCGCGGGTGACGGAGATGCCGTCGACCGTGAGCGGCCGGGTGTCCAGCGGGTGCAGTTCGAGCAGGACCTGGCAGAGCGGGTTGCGGTCCCGGGGCGGCTCGGTGACGACCCGGTCGACGATCGCGTCGAAGGAGGCGTCCTGGTTGCGGTAGGCGCCCACCGAGACGTCCCGGACGTGGCGTACGAGGTCGCGGAACGACAGGTCGGGGTCGACCCGCAGCCGCAGCGGGAGCAGGTTGACGAAGTAGCCGATCAGCCCGGCCGCGCCGGCCCGGCCGCGCACGTTCACCGGCGAGCCGATGACCATGTCCTGCTCCCCGGAGCGCCGGTGCAGCGTGGTCGCCAGCGCGGCGAGCAGCACCATGAACGGGGTGGCGTCCTCCTCGCGGGCCAGGGCGCGCACCGCCCGTGCGACCGGCTCGGGCATCGTGAAACCGTGGTGGGCGCCGCGGAACGCCTGGAGTTCGGGGCGGGGCCGGTCGGTGGGCAGCGCCTCGGTCCGCGGCGCGTCCGCCAACCGCTCGGCCCAGTAGGCGAGCTGGGCGTCGGTGGCGGCGGCCACGGCGTCGTCGTACTGCCAGGCGCTGTAGTCGGCGTACTGCGCGTCGAGTCCGGCCAGCCGGTGCGGGCGCCCGGCGCGCAACGCCTCGTAGACCTCCTTCAGTTCGGTCTCCAGGACCGGCAGCGAGCCCTCGTCCCAGACGATGTGGTGCAGGACCAGGACGAGCACGGTCCCGCCGTCCGGCACCCGCAGGGCGTGGGCGCGCAGCAGCGGTCCGGTCTCCAGGTCGAACGGCTCGACGGCGGCCGCCGCGATGAGTTCGCCGGTCCGCCCGGGGGGCGCCTCGGTGACGGTGAACGGCACGGCGACGTGTTCCCGGACGACCTGGCGGGGGCCGCTGTCGCCGAGGACGAAGCAGGTGCGCAGGCTCTCGTGCCGGGCCGCCACGGTCTCCAGCGCCCGGCGCAGCAGGCCGAGGTCGGGGTCGGCGGCGAAGCGGAACACCCAGGGCACGTTGTAGGTGGCCGAGCCGGGGTTCCACTGGTCGAGGAACCACAGGCCGCGCTGGTACGCCGACAGGGGGGCCTCGGTGCGGCCCGACCGGGTCAGGGCCGGGAGCCGCTCGCCCTCGGGGGCGGTGGCGACGGCGGCGAACTCGGCGAGCGTGGGGGCCTCGAAGATCGCGTACGGGGAGACCACGCCGAAGACGTCCGCGACGCGGCCGACGACGCGTACCGCGGTCAGCGAGTCGCCGCCGAGGTGGAAGAAGTTGTCGTGGACACCGACCTCGGGCACGCCCAGCACGTCGGACCAGACCCCGGCGAGGAGCCGTTCGGCCTCGGTGCGCGGGGCGACGTACCCGTCCCGCGCGGCCGTGCTCCCGGCGGCGGGGTCCGGCAGGGCGGTCCGGTCGATCTTGCCGCCCGCGGTCAGCGGGAAGGCGTCCAGGACGGTGAGGGAGGCGGGCACCATGTGGTCGGGCAGCCGGTCCGCGAGGAACGCGCGGATCTCGTGGTACTCCGGCGGCACCGACCCGGCGGTGGTGGCGTGGGCGACGAGCCGTCCCTCGTGGGCGGTCACCACGCAGGCGGCGACCGACGGGTGGGCGGCCAGCGCCTGTTCGACCTCGCCGGGCTCGACGCGGAAGCCGCGGATCTTCACCTGGTGGTCGGTGCGCCCGACGAACTCCAGGGCGCCCCGGGTCCGGCGCACCAGGTCGCCCGTGCGGTACATGCGGGCGCCCGGCACGGCCGAGAACGGGTCGGCGACGAAGCGTTCGGCGGTCGCCGCGGACCGGCCCCAGTAGCCGGAGGCCAGCAGCGGGCCGCCGATGTGGAGTTCGCCCGGGGTGCCGTCGGGCACCGGGCGCAGGGCGTCGTCCAGCACGTGCAGGACGCGGTCGCCGAGCGCGTCGCCGATCGGGACCCCGCTGCCGCCGCCGGCCGGGTCCGCCGTCTCGCGGACGTCCTGGACGGTGGCGGTGACCGTGGTCTCGGTGGGGCCGTACGCGTTCAGCAGCGGGACGCCGGTGAGTTCGGTCCAGGCGGCCGCGGTCTCCGGGTAGAGCCGGTCGCTGCCGGAGATCATCAGCCGCAGCGAGGCGGGGACGCGGGCACCGGCCCGCAGCGCGGCGACGACCTCCTGGAAGTAGCCGGCGGACAGGTTGGCGACGGTGACCTCCTCGGCCGCCAGCAGGTCCAGCAGCTCCCCGGCCGCCAGCAGGCCCCGCTCCGGTACGACCAGGCAGGCGCCGCTCGTCAGGGTGGTGAGGACCTGCTCGACGGCCACGTCGACGGAGGGCCGCGCCATGTGCAGGACGACGTCCCGGTGGGTGATGCCGAACCGGGCGGTGGCGGCCTCGATGTGCCGCGCCAGCACGGACGCGGCGACGTGGACGCCCTTGGGGCGGCCGGTGGTGCCGGAGGTGTGGACGAGGTAGCCGGAGCCGCCGGCCGGGTCGCCGTGGGCGAGTCGGCCGGCGGGTTCGCCGGTGGGTTCGCCGGTGAGTTCGCCGTGGGTGAGGAAGGCCGTCGCCCCGGCGTCGCGGACGAGGAACTCGGTGCGCTCGGCCGGGGCGTCGGCGTCGACCGGGAGGTGGATCCCGCCGGCCCGCAGCACGGCGAGGAGTCCGACCACGTGGTCGAGACGGTCCCGGCCAGAGACCGCGACGACCTGGCCCGGGGCGATGTCCGCCGCCAGGGAGCCGGTCAGCCCGTCGAGTTCCGCGTAGCTGAGGGTCCGGCCCGCGCAGCGCACGGCGGGCCGGCCGGAATGGCGGCGCACGACCGCCTCGAATGCGAAGGGAATGCCGTCTGAGGACATGGGTTCACCCCGATGATGGAAAAGCCCGCGGAATTGGCGACGCGCTCAACGCTAGGCCGCGCTCACCCGGTGGACGGGCAGTTGGAGAGGAAGAAGAAAGGCACTTTCCAGGGCCGGTCAATTGCCGTCCGGGAACCAGACGTCCTGCTGGTCGAGCGCGTCCGGGGCGTATTTCCCCAAGGCGCTGATCAGCAGCCGCATTTCCATGGCGAGGCATTCCGTGAAACGGATCAGCCCCTGGTCCGGGTCCTCCGCGACGGACACCAGCGCGGCCCGGCCCAGCCCGACGGCGCGCGCGCCGAGCGCGAGGCTCTTGACGGCGCGGACGCCCTCCCACATCCGGCCCGACACCAGCAGGCAGGGCGGCGGACCGTCGGCCAGCCGGCGCAGACAGGCGGCGAGCGGCAGCCCGACCCGGCCGGTGAAGGCGAGGGGCGCCCAGCCGGTGCCGCCCTCGGCGCCGTCCACCGTCACCGCGTCGGCGCCCGCGGCCACCGCCACCCGCGCCGCCTCGGCGACGTCGCGGCCGGGGTGCAGCTTGACCCAGACCCGGGCCCGGGGGAAGTTGTTGCGCATCAGCCGGATCTGCTGGCGCAGGATCTCCGCCGTGAACGTGCCGGGGCTGCTGGAGCGCAGCACGTGCCGCTCGCCGAGGGCGGCCGTGTCCAGGCCGTAGCGGTCGCCGAACCGGGCGGCCGTCGCGGTGTCGAGGACGGTCATGCCGCCGAGGCCGGGTTTGGCGCCCTGTCCCGTCTTGAGCTCGAAGGCGAGCCGTCCGGAGTCCAGCAGGGGCCGTGCGGCGGGGTCGCTGTAGACGAGATTCCAGACCTCGGCGTCGGCGTCCTCGGTGCTCTGCTGCACGGCTACTCCACCGAGCCCGTCGGGCAGTTCACCGGTGTAGGCGCGCAGCCGGCCGAGGAGGGTGGCCGTGCCGTCGCCGGCCGGGTCGTCGAGGCGGCCGTAGCCGTGCACCGGGACCACGTTCTCGCCGATGACCATGGGCAGGCCGAGCCGGCCGGCCTGGCGGCCGAGCGCCAGGCCGGGGTCGCCGCCGGCGGCCCGGGTGGAGCCGAGCGCCGACACGTACACGGGCAGCGCGGAGGTGAACCCGCCGATACAGGTGGCGAGTTCGACGTCGTCGTACATCGGCTCGCGGCCCAGTTCGATCAGCTTCTTCAGCCGCTCCTCCATGAAGACGGGCGGGACCAGACGCATCCGGTCCAGGCCGTCCTCGGGGCCGGTGGGCGCCGCGGCGCCGAACAGGACGCGCCCGTAGTCGTCGGCGGCCGGGAAGGCGGCCGCCGCTCCCGAGCGGGCCCGGCGGCGGACCTCGTCCTCGGGGAAGGCGGGGGCGAGGGCGCTCACGGCGAGACCACCCCGGGCAGCTTGGGGAAGGCGTTGGCCTGCCAGACCGCGTCCCGTCCGGCGACGTACCGGGTCAGGCGTTCGACGCCGATGCCGAAGCCCGCGCTGGCGGGGACGCCCTCGCGCACCAGGTCGAGGTACCAGCGGTACTTCTGCGGGTTCTCGCCGGTCTCCCGCATGCGGGTGACGATCTGGGCGTAGTCGTTGGTCCGCTCGCTCCCGCTGCACAGCTCGCCGTAGCCCTCGGGGGCGATGAGGTCGAAGTTGCGCAGCACGCCGGGCTCGGTGCGCGACTCTCGGTCGTAGAAGCCGCGGGATCCCTTCGGGTAGTCGGTGACGAGGAACGGGCGGGCGGCCTTGGACGAGAGCAGCGCCTCGCCCGCCCAGTCGATCTCGGCGTCCGGGTTCTGGTCGTGTCCCACGGCCCGCAGTTCGGCGACCGCCTCGGCGTGCGTGAGCCGGCCGAAGGAGCCGCGCAGCAGCTCGGTGAAGGCGTCGACGTCGCGGCCGAGGAGTTCGAAGTCGACGGGCAGCGCGTCGCGGGTGGTGCGGACCATGTGGACGACGAGCTCCTCCAGGAGCCCGGTGATCCGCTCCCGGTCCGCGCCGGCCATCTCCACGTCCAGCTGGTGGAACTCCGCGAGGTGGCGGTCCGTGTCGGTGGTCTCCAGCGGCTCCAGGCGGACGTTGGGGGCGATGCAGAAGATCTTGTCGAAGGCCAGCAGGGAGGCCTGTTTGTAGAGGATGGCGCTGGTCATGAGCTTGTAGCGGTGGCCGTAGAAGTCGATGTCCACCTGCTTGGAGCCGCGGCTGCCCGGGTCGGTGACCGGCCCGATGACCGGCGGCAGCATCTCGGTGAACCCGGCCGACGTCAGGTACTCGCGGGCGGCCGCGATCAGCCGGTTCTGGATGCGCAGGGTGCTCCGCGTCGCCGGGGAGGTGAGGTGCGCCCGGGGGCCGGGCGTGGCGTGGTTCATGGCTGCTGATCCCATCTGTCGGTGGTGTCGGCGTGGACGGGGCGGGACGGGCGCCGGGCGGTCTCGGCCCGGGCGCGCCGGTCGAAGGTCCGCTGTACGTACGACAGGGCGGCCATCAGGCCGTCCGAGCCGAGGATCGGGGACCGGCCCCGGTCGGGCCGGTCGGGCAGCGGCATCGCTCCGGCGGCGGACCAGTACAGGCGGCCGTCGGCGTCCAGGCCGCTGCGGGCGCGGCCCGCGTTGTCGGGGTGGAGACAGAACGGCACGTCGAGGTAGCCGCGGGCGAAGGCGGTCACCAGGGCGCGGCCGATGTCCCGGTCGAGGTCGAGGACGGCGTGGACCAGGGCTCGCGCCTCCGCGTGGATCCCGGTGTCCGAGGGGTCGGCGGCCCTCGGCGCGGCCGACTCCGCGGCGGCGGCCCCGGCGGCCGTCTCCAGCGCGCGCACGTTCTCCGCGACGGTGGGGATGCGGTGCGCCTCGGCGGTCGTCTTCACGATCAGCCGGGCGGCTCCGGTGCGGACCGCCAGCCGGGCGGCCTCGCGCAGCAGCAGCCGCGCCCCCTGGGGGGTCAGCGGGTACATCCCCATGTGCGCGTAGACGACGATGTGCCATTCGATGTCCGGCAGCAGTTCGGCGGCGAGCCGGGACAGCGCGGTGACCGACTCCTCGTCCTGGCCGGTGTTGGCCTGCTGGGCGTAGCTGAGGGAGACGCTGCGCAGCCCGTGCTGCCGGAAGAAGAGGGCTTCCAGCACGCTGAGCGCGATCAGCAGGCCGGGCGGGCAGAGCTGGCCCATCATGCAGCCGCCGAACGTCTCCAGATGAGGCCGCGCGCCGGCCTGCTGGGCCTCGGCCAGCAGGGCGCAGCTCCGCTCCCAGCCGGTGACGGCCACGTTGAGCGGGACCCGGCTGTAGGGCAGGCAGTACGAGACGGGACCGCCCTCGGTGGCGTCGAGGCCGGCCGCGAGCAGCGCGGTGACGATCCTCTCGGGGCGGGCCGAGCCGTGCCGGACCTGCACCGGGAACGCGTCGTCCGCGACGCCCCGCAGCACCTGGCGGGTGACGGCCGGGTCGTAGGTGGTGATCGGGTAGCCGTTGAGCGCCACGCCCTGGGCGACGGCCCGCCGGGCGGCCACGGCGTCGCCGGTCCGGGTGTAGCTGTCGACGGTGATGGTGCCGACCGTGGTGGCGGCGGCGCCGCGGGTGGCCCGCAGTCCGTCCCGCATCCGGTCGGGGCGGCTCATGCCCATCCGCGGCTGCACCACGAGGTGGCCCCGGGCGCGGGCCTGGGTCACGAAGCGCCCGAACGGCACCAGCGGTGAGGCCGGTCCGGCCGTCATACCGGCACCGCCCGGGACAGCGTCCGGACGAACGAGCGCAGTTCGTCGGCGGAGGCGCTCTCCTCGAAGACCTTGTCGAAGCCGGCCGCCCGCAGGGTCCGCGCGACGGTTCCGTCGTCGGCGCCGGTGATGCCGAGCTTGCCGCCGATCACCACCTGGGTGCGCAGCAGTTCGGGACAGGCGCGGAGTCCGGGGATGACCCGCCGGGCGTCGATGAACCCGTGTCCGTTGACGCTGCTGAGGACGATCAGGTCGGGGGCCAGCCGACGGCATTCGGCGATGAGGTCGGCGTCCGGGACGCAGGCGCCGAGGTTGGTGACGTGGTGGCCGAGTTCCTCCAGCAGCAGTTGCAGGAAGACCAGATTCCATGTGTGCGCGTCCGACGCCATGGTCGAGACGACGACGTCCAGGCCGACGCGCCCGGCCTTGCCCAGTTCCACGGGGATTCCTAGTTGGTTCAGTAGGGATGGGGAGGTGGGGGGAACGGCGGAGCGGTGAGCGGCGGGGTGCGGGGGGCTCGTGGCGGGTCAGGAGACCAGCGCCGCCGGGAACGGTGTGCGGGCCAGGGGCTCGCCGGGCACCGGGGCCAGCCCCGGGGTGCCGTACCGCTCGCGGCAGACCGTGCGGACGAGGTTGAGTACGGCGAACCTGGCGCCGTGCCGGTCCGGGGTCAGCCGGAGCAGGCCGCGGGAGAGCAGTTCGTGCACGGACTGGTGGCAGTGCTGTGCGTCGCGGCCGGCCGCCTCGGTGACCTCCGCGAGGGACCAGTCGGCCGCCGAGTCGGACAGCAGCCGTACGAAGGCCAGTTGGTCGGGGGTGAGTGAGCGCAGGGCCTCGTCCAGTGCCTCGCGCACGTCTCCCCGTTCGCAGTGCGTCACCGGTGGGGCGGCGAGCCCGAAGGGGGCGGCGGCCAGCCGTTCGGTCAGCCGGGCCGGGGATTCGAGGAGCGTCCAGCCGGCCGCGTACTCCAGGGCGCGGGGCAGTCCGTCCAGGTAGGCGCAGAGTCCGGCGATGGCCAGGGTGTCGGCGTGCTCCAGGGTGAGGCCGGGGCGGAGCCGCCGCATGTGGGCCAGCATCAGCCGGACGGCCGGGGCCTCCGCCAGGTCCCGGGGTGCCGTGTGCGGGCCGGGGGTGTCCAACGGCGCCAGCGGGACCACCTGTTCGCCGTCGAGGGACAGCGGCGACCGGGTGGTGATCAGCACCCGCAGGCCCGGGCTGCGGCGGAAGGCGCGGTCCAGCAGGGTGTGGTCGAGGCCGTCGTCGGCGCCGTCGAGGACCAGCAGCGCGGGCCGGTCGCCGGTGGCCTCCGCGAGACCGGCGCCGGTGAGCGCGGCCGGGGCGGACCTGCCGGCGCAGGACACCCAGTGCACCGGCCAGCGCTCCGAGCGGTGCAGCCGCCAGGCCGCCTCCAGGGCGAGCCGGGTCTTGCCCGCCCCGCCCAGGCCGACGACCGACACCAGCCGGTCGCCGTCCCCGGTGAGGCAGTGCGCGAGCGCCGCGGTCTCCCGTTCCCGCCCGACGATCGCGGTGCGCGGCGCGGGCGGGGCCGCGGGCTCCTCGGCGGGCGCCTGGCGGCGGGCCGCCGCCTCGAAGGCGGAGCGTGTGCGGCCGGTGAGCCGCAGCGCGTCGGCCACCAGCCGTACGGTCTCGTGCCGGGGCCGTCTGACCCGGCCGGCCTCCATGTCCCGTACCGCACGCACGCTCAGCGTCGCGTGATCGGCCAGGCACTGCTGGGTCATGCCGGCGCGTTCGCGCCGGTATCTGAGCAGTTCGCCGAAGCCGGACACCGGCTGCCCACCATCCATGCCGATTTCCCTTCACATCACCACACCGACGATCGGGCCGAGGCCGGGGCCGGTCTCCGCCTGGAATGAATGGTGGTGGTGGCTGATATACGGGGGATCATCAGCGGTCCTCGGGCGTGCGGGCGCGGCGGTGATCGGGCCGCCATCCTGTGTAGATCGGCCCTCGGCAGTCTCGAAGCAGAACGAGGCACACGGCCTCACCGGGCTCCCCCCGGTACCCGAGACCCAGCTCCTGGGCACGATCCCGAAGGCGACGGCACCTGATGAAGGCATTCCCGAAGTCCCTGGTCCCGCGTAAGGCCGCGCTCCTGATCGCCACCGTCGGCTGTGCCGTCGCGCTGACCGCCACGGTGTCGGCGGCGGCGCACACGGACTCCCCGAAGCCGGCGCACTCGACGACCGTGCTGGCCGACGGCGGGTCCCCGGACGAGTGGAACAGCACGGGCTGACGCCCGGACGGCCCGCCCGTACGGGTGAGCGGCTCAGCCGGATTCCGGCTGGGCCGCTCGTTCGTTCAACGGGCCGTCCTCATCGGCCGGTTCATGTCCTCAAGGGCCCGGCGGAGCATCCGGCAGCCGTGCCGCCAGCCGCTCGGCCTCGTCGGCGTCGGGCAGTCCGAGGCGGGTGAAGACGGTGGCCGCCTGGCGGGCCCGGGCGAGGGCGGCCGCGTCGTCGCCGAGGTCGGCGAGCGCCCGGCCGAGGACCAGCAGGGCGTTGCCCTTCTCGCGCTCGGCGCCGATCTCCTCGCACAGGGCGAGCGCCGCCTCCCCCTGGGACAGCGCGAGGTCCGGTTTGCCCATGACCCGCCAGGTGGCCGCGAGCCGTGACCTGACCTGGGCCTCGCGGCCCCGGATGCGGAAGGCCGTGCAGGTCTCCAGGCACCTGGTGTAGCTGGTGACGGCGTCCGGGTGGCGGTCGAGTTCGTGCAGCGCCATGCCGTGGACGTACCAGGCGTAGGAGGTGCCGTGCGGGTCCGCCACGTCGCGCAGTTCGGCCAGGACCTCCTCGCACATGGTGACGGCCTCCCGCGCGCGGCCGCTGCGCAGCCGTGCCTGGGCGGCGTTCAGCCTGGTCACCAACTCGCCGGAGCGGTGGCCGAGTTCCCTGGCCAGTTCGATGGCGCGGTCGTAGGAGTCGACGGCGTCGGCGTACCGGTGCTGGAACTGGGCTATCAGTCCGCGGTCGTTGAGGATCTGCCGCAGGATGACGGTGTCGCCGGCCCGCCGGCAGGCCTCGGTGGCCAGCCGGGTCTGTGTCTCGGCCTCGGCGAGCTGGGTGTTCTGGAGTGCGGCGTTGCCGCACACGAACCGGGCCCGGCCCTCGGCCTGGTCGTCGCCCCGCAGTGCGGCCGCTTCGGCCACCACCCGTGCCGCCGAGGCCAGTTGGGCGTACGGGATGTCGCGTCCGAAGGGGGTGAGCGCGACCAGCAGGTCGGTGGCGGTGCGCAGCATGGGGGTGTCGGCGCCGAGCGCGAGCCGGGCGGCGGCGGTCACCGCGTTGGTGGTGCAGTCGAACTCCGAGGTGACCCAGGCGCGGGCGTCGGCCAGGGTGGCGAACCGGTGCCCCGAGGTGGCGCCGCCGCCGAGGATGGCGCCGACCGGGTCGCCGGGCACCATGCTCTGGAACGCCGCGCAGGCCACGTCGAGCAGGTGGTCCAGCAGCCGGCCCAGGGCGGCGGTGCCCTCGGCCGCCGTCGTGCAGGACTGTGCGCCGGTGCGGTGCGCGGCGGCGGGGGCGGTCAGCTGGAGTGCGAAGGAGCGGAGCAGGTCGTGGTAGCGGTAGCGGCCGGGCAGCGGCGCCTCCAGCATGGCCGCGTCGACGACCGACTCCAGCAGGTCCTCGGCCTCGTACTCGTCCAGTTCGAGGACGACCGCGGCGGCTTCCAGGCCGATGCCGGGCCGGGCGAGGGGCGCGAGCAGCCGGAAGGCCCGGGCCTGGTCGTCGGTGAGCTGGCGGTAGCCGAGTTCGAAGGCCGCGGCCACGCCCAGGTCTCCGGCGCGCAGTTCGCCGATGCGCAGCCGTTCGTCGGTGAGGCGGGCGGTCATGGCCTCGATCCGCCACCGGGGCCGGGCCGCGAGCCGTGAGGCGACGATCCGGACGGCGAGCGGCAGGTGTCCGCACAGCGCCACCAGCTCGGCGGCGGCCGCGGGTTCCTCCGCGACGCGGCCCGCGCCGGCGATCGAGCGCAGCAGGGCGAGCGCCTCGTCGGTGTCGAAGACGTCGAGATCGGTCTGGAGGATGGTGGGCAGTCCGCTGAGCCGGCCCCGGCTGGTGATGATCACTCCGCAGTCGGCCGAGCCGGGCAGCAGGGGTCTCACCTGGGCGGGGTCGCGGGCGTTGTCCAGCATGAGCAGGATGCGGCGGCCGTCGAGCGTGGTGCGGAAGAGGCGGGCGCGGTCCTCGGCGGCGGCGGGCAGGCTGTGTCCGGGGGTGCCGAGCGCGGTGAGGAAGCTGCCCAGGACGGCTGCCGGGTCGGCCGGTTCCAGCCCGTTGCCGTGCAGATCGGCGTAGAGCTGGCCGCCGGGGAAGTCGGGTTTGGCCCGGTGCGCGCCGCGCAGGGCGAGGGTGCTCTTGCCGATGCCGCCCATGCCGCTGATGGAGACGACGGGCAGCGCCACCCGGGCCGGGTCGGTCAGGGCGCCGCACAGGGCCTCGACCTCGGCCGTCCGTCCGGTGAAGTCGGCCGCGTCGGCGGGTAACTGGGCCGGGCGCAGGGGCGGGGCGGGTGCGGGTGCCTCGGCCGGTTCGGCGGGTTCGTCCGCGTCGGCCGCGGTCCGCGGGGCGGGCGCCGAGGGTCCGGCGGGGTCCGTGGCACGGCTCGCGGCGGGTCCCATCAGCCGCGGGTCCCCGGCGAGGACGCGGGCGTGCAGGCCGGTCAGTTCCGGGCCGGGGTCGATGCCCAGTTCGTCGGCGAGCACCTGGCGGGCCCGGCCGAACACCGCCAGGGCCTCGGCCTGGCGTCCGGCGGCGTAGAGCGCCCGCATCAGGAAGCCGTAGGGCCGCTCCTGCATCGGGTGTTCATGGGTGAAGGCGATGAGGTCGGGGATGACCAGCCCGTGCTGTCCCTCCCGGAGGCGGTGCTCGAAGCGCTGTTCCATCAGGGTGAGCCGCAGCGCGCTGAGCCGGGAGCGCTGCTGTTCGGCGAAGGGTCCCGGCACGCCGGTGAGGGGTTCGCCCTGCCAGAGGGCGAGCGCCTCGTTGAGCAGGCTGCCGCACTCCGTCTCCCGGCCGGCTTCCCGTGCCCGCAGGGCGTCGGCCGCGAGCGCCTCGGCGCGCACCGCGTCCACCGTGGCCGGCGGGACCGTCAGCTGGTAGCCGTCGCGCAGCGACACCAGGAGCTTGGGCGCGGCCCGGTCCTCCTCGATGACCTGCCGCAGTCTCCACGCGTAGGTGCGCAGCGTGGACAGGGCGGAGTCCGGTGGTTCCTCGCCCCAGACCGCGCTGATCAGCTCGTGGGCGGAGGCCGCCCGGCCGGATCTGAGCAGCAGGGCGGTCAGCAGCGCCTGCTGCTGCGGCGACCTGGTGGGGAGGACCGTCCCGTTCCGCAGTACCTGTACGGCCCCGAGCACGACGAACCGTATGCCCTCGGCCATTCCCCTCCCCTGACCCCCAGCCTCCCCGCCGGGCGCACCCCGATGCTCTGCCAGCCGCAACTCACCTGCAAGCCGCCCGACCGATAATCGAGATCTTTTGACCGAAAATAGCACTCGGTTCAAGCCGTCGACGCCTCCGGACCGGGTCCTGCCTGGTCGTTCGTCGGCATTCCCGCTCGTGGCGGAGGTCGCCGCGCGGCCCCGCCCGCCGGATGGTGCCGGCGGGCGGGGCCGGAGGCCGGGCGGACTCAGGGCATGAGCCGCCACTGCTCGATGTAGCCGACGTCGATCGCGGCCCGGTCCTGGACCCGGAGCTTCCAGGTGCCGGACAGGGGTTGCGCGGAGGCGTCCACGGTGAACGTCTGGTCGACGTTGTCGGCGGAGCCGCCGCTGCGGTTGAGGAGGGAGTACGCGGTTCCGTCGGGGCCGACGAGGTCGACGGTCAGGTCGCCGCGGTAGGTGTGGATGATCTTGACGTAGACCTGGGTGGTGGCGGAGGCGTTCCCGGTGCGGCCGGTGACGGTGACCGGGGACTCCACCGCGGCGCCGTTGTCGGGGATGTCGACCCGGGTGGCGTTGGCGTAGACGTAGGCGATCCGCCAGGCGAAGGACTCGGTGGCCGAGGCGCCGGTGTCGTCGGTGACCGTGACGGTGACGTCACTGGTCCCGAGCGTGGTGGGGGTGCCGGATATCAGACCCGTGTCGCTGATGGTCAGCCCGTCCGGCAGTCCGGTCGCGGTGTACGTCAGTCCGGCGCCGGAGTTGGTGGTGTAGGCGTCCGCCTGGAAGGAGACCGCCTGCCCGATGCCGCTGATCTGGTCGGCGATCGGTGCCACGTTCACGCCGAGCGCGATCCGGTTGCCGACGTTGATCGCCGCCCACGCGTCGGCCACGGCGAGGTAGGAGGGGCTGTAGGCGCCGAAGAGGTCGGCGGCGGCCTGGAGGGTGGCCGTGCGGGCGCCCGCGTAGTCCGTGCCGGACGTCATGTAGGTGGTGAGCGCCCGGTACCAGACGCGCTGGGCGTTCTCGATGCCGATGCCCGTCACCGGCCGGCCGTCGTAGGTGGGGCTGTCGTAGGAGACGCCGTTCACCGTCTTGGCTCCGCTGCCCTCGGAGAGCAGGTAGAAGAAGTGGTTGGCCGGGCCCGAGGAGTAGTGGACGTCGAGTCCGCCGAGGGAGGAGCTCCAGTAGTCGCTGGAGTCGCCGTCCTTGGAGGGCTTGTCCATGTAGCGCAGCGGGGTGCCGTCGCCGTTGATGTCGATCTTCTCCCCGACCAGGTAGTCGGGGACGTCGGCGGGGAGGTTCTCGTAGAACTCGACCGCCGCGGCAAAGATGTCGGAGGTCGCCTCGTTCAGGCCGCCCGACTCGCCGGAGTAGGTGAGGCCCGCGGTGGCGGCGGTGACGCCGTGGCTCATCTCGTGCGCGGCCACGTCGAGGGCGGTCAGCGGGTGGGTGTTGCCCGAGCCGTCGCCGTACGTCATGCAGAAGCAGGTGTCCGACCAGAAGGCGTTGACGTAGTTGTTGCCGTAGTGGGCGCGGCTGTAGGCGGCGACGCCGTCGTTGCGGATGCCGTTGCGGCCGAAGACGTTCTGGTAGAAGTCCCAGGTGGCGGCGGCGCCGAAGGCCACGTCCACGCCCGCGGTCTGCCGGTTGGCCGGTGTGCCGTCGCCCCAGACATCGTTGTCGTCGGTGAAGAGGGTGCCGGTGCCGGAGGTGCCCTGGTTCAGGTCGTAGGTGCGGTGTCCGGCGCGGTCGCCGTCGACGAGCTGGTAGGTCGAGCCGGAGAGCGTGGTGCCGAGCGCGACGGTTCCGTTGAACTGCCCGGTGCCGGTGCCGGTCTCGATCCCCTGGTACTGGAAGAGCCGCTCGCCGGAGTCCGCGTCGGTGATCACGTGGAGTTCGTTGGGCGTGCCGTCGTCCTGGAGGCCTCCGACCACGGACTCCCAGGCGAGCGCGGGCTTTCCGGAGGCGGCCCAGACGACGAGGCGGGGGCTGCCGTCGACCGCGGGGTGCTCGGCGCCCGCCTTCGCCGCGGTGGTGAGGGCCTGGGCCTTCGCGGTGCCCGCGGAGACCTTCGCCCTGGTGGAGGGGACCGCGGGGTCCGTCTTCGAGTCCCGGGACACGGTCAGGCGGCCAAAGTCGTCGTGGACGACCAGGTCGCCGCCGAGGACGGGCAGACCGGCGTAGGTGCGTTCGTAGCGGGTGTGCGTGGTGCCGTCGGCGTCCCGGGTGACGTCCTTGACGACGAGTTTCTCGCCGGCGCCCAGTCCGATGGCCTTCGCGGTGCCGGAGGCGGCGGACGCGGCGCTCCTGAGCAGAGCGGTCCGCCGGGCCGGGGTGAGCGGCGCGGGGGCGGCTCCGGCCCGGGGGGTGGCGCGGATCTCGGCGGGGCCGGGTGCGGCGAGGGCGGTGCCGTTCTGGAGTCCGGCCGCGAGCAGGGTGGTTGCCGCGGTCAGCGCCAGGGTGACGCTGTGTCTGACACGACGGTGGTGACGGTCCTGCCGGGACATGGCGTTCTCCTTCTGTGGGGTGGTCGGGCTCGGTGGAGCCCGGGAGAGCGGGTCGGCCGGGTGGGGCCGTCCGGCGGCGCGCGGGTGCAGGGGGAAAGGCCGCAGGGGTGGCGCGGGCACGGTGCGACGGGATGACGTCTGCTCGGCCGTGCGGTGAAGTGGGGGTTGGGAGTGGGGTCTTACGTGAGAAAACTGTGAGTTTCCGGTGGACTTTCGCAGAGCAGATTGACATCCGGCGATCGAGATTGTCATGAGCGGGACAGAACATCGGCTTGAACTGGCGGTTGCGAGCGGGTGTTTCGAACCCCATGACAGCGGTTTCCGGCCGGGTGCGGCGCCCGGCGGCCGGGAGGGGTCACCGGGCGGCGCCCCTCCGGGACCGCCGGTGTTCCGGAGGACTCCCCCGGCCGCGGGCGGCACCTTGGCAACCACCCTGAACAGCGGGCCGGTCGAGCAGGCCGCCGAGGTCCGTCAGGCCGGGGTGTCCCACCGCACGTGCAGGTCGGCCGGCTTGCGGAAGACCAGACCGTACGGCGAGGCGGGCCGCCGCGGGTCGAGGCGGAGCCCGGGAAGGCGTTCGAGCAGGCACCTGAGGGCGATACGGGCCTCCAGGCGGGCGAGGTGCGCGGCGAGGCAGTGGTGCGGGCCGTGGGCGAAGGCCAGTTGGAGCCGGGCCTCGGCACGGCGGACGTCGAAGCGGTCCGGGTCGGCGAAGACGGCCGGGTCGCGGTTGGCCCCCGTCAGCGAGACGCTCACCAGGTCGCCTCGGCGGATGCCGGCCGGGCCGAGGACGGTGTCGCGGGTGGCGTAGCGGTCCACCACGGCCGCGCCGGGCTCCAGGCGCAGCGACTCCTCGACGGCTCCGTCCAGCAGGCCCAGGTCGGCCCGGACGAGGGCGAGTTGGCCGGGGCTACCGAGGAGGTGGAGCAGGGCGTTGGTGATCATCGCCTCGGTCGTCTCGATGCCGCCGAACATCAGGACCGCGGCGTTGGAGGCCACTTCGGGCACCTCCAGCCGCTCGGCGGCGGAGACGAGCAGCGAGGAGGCGTGCCGGTCGGCGAGGGTGGCCTCGACGGCGTCGCGCAGCTGGGTGTAGGCGGCGGGGCCGGCCGGGCCCGCCGCCAGTCCCTCGGTGATGTCCGAGACCGACCGCACGATCGCGTCGTACCAGGACAGCACCGTGTCGGTGGTCGTCCCGACCAGCCCGAGGGCCTCGGTGACCACGGCCACGGCGAGCGGTCCGGCGAAGGAGCGGCGCAGTTCGGCGGCGCCGGCCGGTTCCAGCGCGGTGACGAGGCGGTCGGTCTCCCGCTCGATGAACCCGGCGAAGCCGTCGTGCACCCGGCGGGGCCGGAAGGGGGCGGCGAAGGGCTCGCGGTGGCGGACGTGCGCGGCGCCGTCCAGGGACAGCATGCTCTCCCCCACCACCTGGGCGGTGGTGAAGCGGGGGTCGTCCACGGTGTAGGTGACGGCGTCCCGCATCACGTCGAGCGCGAGGTCGCGCCGGGTGACCAGCCAGCCGTTCAGCTCCGGCAGCCATGACACCGGCTCGTGCGCGCGCAGCAGCGCCAGGCGCGGGTGCGGGTCCCGGGCGATTTCGGCGAGCGTGGTCGAGGCCCCGAGCGGGAACGAGACGGCGGTGCTCATCGCGTCGGCCGGCCGGAGAGAGGAGAACGGTGCACACACCATCGTAACCACGCCACCCCGAACAGCCGTTCCCCCGGCTCCCCGGCACCGGTCGCCCGGGGCGGAGAACGGAGGTGTTGCCGGCACGCGCCGACGGTGCGCCTGGTCACAAGGGTCGCCCGTCGACCGCGCGTTCAGCGGTTCGGTCAGTCCTCCCCTTGTTCCAGACGCTTCAGCAGCGCTCGCTTCGATCGCCGGGTGGCCTCCGTGCCGGCGTAGAGGAACGGCCATTGCGTGCCCTCGAACAGACCGGGCACCCAGCCCACCCGCTTGCAGAGACCGTGGCCGATCGGGAAGGACGCCGCCAGCAGACTCAGCAGGTCTCTCGCCGCGGTCGACCCCGACATCATCGGGCTGAGGGCGTACCAGAGGTCCACCCCGCCGAGCAACGCCCCCGCCGACTCCAGCAGCGACGCGTGCCGGCGCACCGCGGACAGGTTCAGGCCGGGGAAGCCGCCGTGCTGGACCTGGGAGAACAACTCCCTGGCGATGTCCGTGTTCGCCGTGTCCACACCCTGCCACTTGATCCGCTCGCAGAGGGCGGCCACCCAGGCCACGAGGGCGGCGTGCTCGGAGGTCCCGACGAACTTCCCGACGTCGGTCCGGTCCGTCTCGATCCTGCGCAGCGCGTCCAGCAGCCGCCCCGTGATCTCGGCGAGGTCCCCGGCCGTGGCGGCGGACCTCTCGGCTGTCCGGGTCCCGCCGGCTCCCGTCGTACACGGCATCGTGGCGAGCCGGGACACGAACGCCCGGTCGGTGCTGCGCATGAGGAACGAGACATCGGCATCCGACTCGCTCTGCGCGTCACCGTGGTTGTAGACGTCCCGCAGTACCACCACGACCTGCTCGCGCAGATCGTCCGCTCCCGCGCGGCGGGCCCGCTCCAGGGTCCCGGGAGGTATCGTCGCCTCGGCCTCGTCCGAGGCCAGGAGCCGCTCCCATTCCCCGGTGCCCTCCCGGTCGGTTTCGACGGCCTCCTTCGCCAGATCCCAGCCCCGCTCGTCCTCGGCCGCCACGACCCGTCGTTCCCGCCGGTCGGGAATACCGAGGTCCTCCTCCATGATGCCGCGCAGCGCACCGTCGACCGCCGGATCCCAGCGGGCCCCCTCCCAGGGGTGCTTGTCCCGTTTCTCACGGTCGATGAGCCACCATCGCCGCGCGACGATCCGGACGTGCCCGGCCTCGACGTGCTTGACGAACTGTGCCGGGGTCACCTTGCAGGCCCTGTCGTTCAGCAGCGCGCTCGACGGTGCCCACAGGTTCAGCGGGCTGCTGACCGCGATCATCCGGTGCAGGTCTGCGTATCCGGACACACCCAGGTCACTGATGTGGCAGAACGTGGCGAAGCGCGGTGCCGGGGCGCTCACGCGACCACCACGTTCCGGGTCCAGGCGTCGGGCGCGGCCGGATCGTACGCGCGGTCGCAGAGACCGGCGATCAGCAGATCGGCACCGCCGTCGTTGCGTACCGCGTGCGAGGCGAGCGGCTCCAGTTCGATGAGAACGGCGCCGCTGCCCTCGAAGGTCCTGCTGTGGAGGGCCGTTCCTTCACCGGTGTCCCAATGGAACGACCAGGCGTCCTCGTGCACGACGACCAGGACCTCCCGGCGGTCGCGGTGGAAGTGGTTACCACGGACCGCCTTCGGCACGAGCGTGGTGAGATGCACGTCGACCGGGCCGCCGACAGCCTGGAGCCAGGTCGCCGGAAGAGCGAAGCTGCTCCCTCTCTCGTCCCCGGCGTCGGACAGCACACGAATATCCACCTGAGAGTCCGTCACACCAACAGAGTGCCAGCGGGGCGCCGTTCACGAGCCGGAAACGCCCGATACCGCCTCCCGGAGTCCGACGGCCCGGGCCGCAGCGCTCCCTGGCCACCGGGCCGCCGTCAGACGTCCTCGACCGAGGCGGTCACCGGGGTGCCGGATTCGATCGTGCGGCTGACGGTGCAGAGCCGGTCGTGGGAGACGGTGACGGCTCGGGGCAGGATGGCGCGGGCGCGGTCGCCCTCCGGGCCGTCCGGGAAGGCGACGTGGAAGGCGACGGCGAGGTCGGTCAGGCGGTTGCCGCCCTCGTCGGCGGCCTTGTGGCCGCTGACGGTGACCGTGAAGGCGGTCGGTTCGGTGTGGCGGGCGGTGGAGACGTCGACGTCGGCCGCCGTACAGCCGCCGATCGCGGCGAGCAGCAGTTCCACCGGGGTGAATTCCGTGCCGTCGCCGGTACCGAACGCGACGGTGCCGCCGCGGGCGTTCGTCGCGGTGAAGCGGCCGGTGCCGGTGCGGTCGACGGTCACAAGACGCAGGGATTCTTCGCTCATGACGGAAAACCTAGGGCATCCCGCCGTCAGCGCAGGATGTTGACGGCACGTGCGACCACCAGGACCACCGTCACCAGGGAGACCGAGGACTGGAGCATCATCAGCATCTTCGCCCAGCGCGACAGCGGCATCACGTCGGTCGGGCTGAACGCGGTCGAGTTGGTGAAGGACAGGTACAGGTAGTCCAGGAACGCCGGTTCCCAGTTCTCCGGCGCGGTCTCGGGGCTCTGCATCTGGACGAAGAGGAAGTCCGCGTACTGCTGGTGGCCGCGCACCCGCGCCATCGGGCCGCCGCGGTCCCACTCCCAGTACCAGAGCGCGAACACGATGACGTTCGTCAGCCAGATGCCGCCCCCGGTCAGCAGCAGCGGCACGGCGTCCATGCCCTCGGTGCCGTTCACCAGGCCCGCCACCAGCCGGGCCGCCGCCCAGCCGTTGGCGAGGCTGATCACGCCCATCAGGGCCAGTCCCAGCAGGCGCAGCCACCGGGTGCGGGGCTCCACCCGGCGCGGGTTGCCCGCGATCAGACCGGCCAGCAGCACCGCCTCCAGGACCGGCAGCGCCCAGTACGGCTGGAAGGCGAGCCGGTGCGGCAGCATCAGCTGGAGGGCGACGGCGACCAGGATGACCGCGGTCACCGCCCACCGCGGCTCGCCCCGCGTCGCCCTGCGCCACGCCGGCACGACGTCGCGCTCGCCGCTCGCCAGCCGCCGCTCGATCCTGGCCAGCCGGTTCTCGGCATCGCTCATGCGGTCGTTCATGACGCTCATTGTCCCGGGGCAGCCCGCCGGCCGGCCGCATCGCGGCGCGGGAGTCCGCCGCGGCTCCCTTGACCGCGGCGCGTGCGCTCCCCGAAGTCCTCGCACCTCACGGGATACCTCGATTGACCAGTCGTCACCCCTGGCGGTGGGAGCCACCTGAGATCCCGGGCCGTACGCCGACGCGATGGCCGCGGCCGGCGCGGAACTGCGGGCCCGCGATCCCCGCCGGGGGCGCGCCGAGGAGTGCTTCGGTGCGGATCCGCACCCGGCGGCCCGGTTCACCGAGGCGCTCGTGGCGGGGACCCGGGAGGCCGGGGCGGTCCTCGCCCTCGGCACCGGCACACCGGCCTCGCTCTCGGCGCCGACGCGTCGGCACGCCGGCACGCCGGCCTCGGTCGACCGGGGCGGCCCGGGTCGTGGAGCCCGGTGTGGTCGCCATGGGGGCGGGTGTCGCCGTGGGGGCGGGTGCCGCCATGGGGACGAGTACCGCCGTAGGAGCAGGCACCGCCTCGGACCGCATCCGGTACGCCCTTCTCGGCGTCACCGCCCCGGAGCGAAGGGCCCGGGCGGCGGCGTCCGCACCCGAACACACCGGCGTGGACGGCGCATGCGGCGACAACACCCTTGCCCCGTAAGGATGTTGTGCGCTCTACCGGCCGTCACCGGGGCGAGGCGACCATGAGCGGGGCGTGAGTGATCACCCCTGTCCCGGTGGAAGGAGCCCACGGTGTCACGTCAGGTCCTGAGGTTCCGGGCGGCCGTACTGCGCTCCTACGACGGGCCGTTCACGTTCGAGGACGTGGCCCTGGAGTCGGGGCCGGCCGCAGGCGAGGTCCTGGTGCGGATCGCGGGCTGCGGGATGTGCCGGACGGACCTCGCGGTGCGGCGGTCGGCTGGCCGTTCCCCGCTGCCGGCCGTCCTCGGCCACGAGGCGTCGGGGACCGTGCTGGAGACGGGCGGTCCGGACACGGGGCTGCGGCCCGGTGACCGGGTGGTCCTCGGCTTCGACTCGTGCGGCCGCTGCCGCGGGTGCCTGGCCGCGGCACCCGCCCACTGCGACTCGTTCGCGGCGCTCAACCTGTTCGGCGGGCGTACGGAGCGGGCGCGCCGCTTCACCGACGCGGCCGGAGTGCCGCTGGCCCCGCGCTGGTTCGGGCAGTCCGGGTTCGCCGAGTACGCGCTGGTCGCGGCCCGCACCGCGGTACGGGTGGACCCGGCGCTGCCGCTGGAGTTGCTCGGCCCGCTCGGTTGCGGGTTCCTCACCGGGGCGGGCGCGGTCATCAACTCCTTCCGGGTCGGCCCCGGGGAGACACTCGCGGTGTTCGGCGCGGGGGAGGTGGGGCTCGCGGCGGTGCTGGCGGCGGGGGCCGTCGGCGCGGAGACCATCGCCGTGGACCGCCGCCCCGAACGGCTCGCGCTCGCGGAGCGGTTCGGGGCGCGGGCGCTGCGCACGACCACGGCGGACCTTCCGCGTCTGATCCACGGCCGCACGGGCGGCGGTGCCCACTACGCCCTGGACACCACCGCCGATCCCCGGCTGGTCAACGACGCGTTGCACGCGCTGCGGCCACGGGGCCGACTGGGCCTGGTGGCTCCGCTGCGCGAACCGCTGGCCGTGGAACCGGGGGCGCTGGACCGGGGCCGGAGCGTCGTCCACATCTGCGCGGGGGACGCGGTGCCGGGACTGCTGATCCCCCGGCTGGCCGGACTCTGGCGGCACGGACGGTTCCCCTTCGAGGAGTTGATCCGCACCTACCCCCTCGAAGCCGTCAACGAGGCCGAACGCGACTGCGAGACGGGCCGCGTGATCAAGCCGGTGCTCATCCCTGAGGAGTAGCCGGCGCTCCCGCCGTGGACACCGGTCGCCCGCGGCACGGCGGGACGCGCCTCGGCCTCGTCCCGCCGTGCCGCCGACTCCCCTCGTCGCCGGGGTGGTCGCCCCGGCCGGTGGGATCAGGCGGTGAACAGGGTGCGGAGGGTGGCGATCCTGCCGTCGTGGACGGTGATGATGTCGATGCCCCGTGCCGCCGGTTCGCCCTCGGGGCCGAACGCCCAGGCGAGGGCGCCGTCGTGGGGACCGGCGTAGCGGCGGCCGTCCTCGGTGAAGCCGAAGTCCGCCGGGACCCTGTCGAGCAGGGCGCGGGCCTTGTCCTCGAGCGCGTCCCAGCCCGTGCTGACGCCTTCCGGATCGGTGAAGACGACGTCCTCGGTGTAGATCCGTTCGATGGCCGCGCGGCGCGAGGCGTGGTCGCGGTTGCCGAAGACCTCGTGCAGGTTGGCGGCGAGCAGGTCGGTCACGGTGTGCATGGTGCTCCTCGACGGGTGTGGCCTGGGCGGCCGGCCGGACCGGTGGTCGCGGCCGGCCGTCCCGGGTGGGTCGGTGGTGCGGTGGGGTGCCGGAACGTCCGGCCGGCGGCCCCGGTCAGATCTGGCTGGCGCCGCCGTCCACGTAGATCTCGGCGCCGGTCATGTAGCTGCTGGCGTCGGACGCGAGGAAGAGTACGGTCTCGGCGATCTCCTCGGGCCGCCCGAGCCGGTTCATCGGCACTCCGGCGGCGAGGCCCTTGAGCAGCTGCTCGGCGGAGCCGGGGTCGCCGGCCAGGCCGCTGAGGCCCGGGGTCTCGATCGGGCCGGGGGCGATGCTGTTCACGCGGATGCCCCGGGTGACGAGTTCGGCGGCCCAGCTGCGGGTGAGCGAGCGGAGGGCGGCCTTGCTGGCGGCGTAGACACCGAACGACGCGGCGCCCTTGGTGTCGATGTTGGAACTGGTCAGGATGACCGAGGAGCCCGCCCCGAGCAGCGGCAGCGCCTTCTGCACGGTGAACAGGGTCCCGCCGACATTGGTGTTGAACGTGTCGGCGTAGTGCTCCCAGGTGACGTCCGGCAGCGCCGCGAACGAGCCGCCGCCGGCGTTGGCGAACACGATGTCGAGCCCGCCGCGCTCCGCGACGGCGGCGAACAGCCGGTCGAGGTCGGCGAGGTCCGCGACGTCGGCACGGACTCCGGTGGCCCGGTCGCCGATGGAGGCCACCGCCTCGTCCAGCGCCTCCTGACGGCGCCCGGTGAGGAAGACGTGCGCGCCCGCCTCGGCCAGTCGCCGGGCGGCGGCCAGGCCGATGCCCGAGGTGGCCCCGGTGACGAGAGCGGTCTTGCCGTCGAGCTGTCCCATGGTCGTTTCTCCTTGCGTGGGGTTGTTCCCAGGGGTGTTCGCCCCGCTGTTCCGCGGCGGCCACCCCATTTCCGTACCGTTCGATACCGAATAACGACGCCACCCGCGGGAGTATTTCCGTACCGGCCGGTTAATATTTTGGGGACTGCGGGGAACGGAGTGAGGATGGCCGAGCGGGGCAGACCTCGGGGCTTCGACGCCGACGCGGCGCTGGACCGCGCGGTGGAGGTCTTCTGGCGCCAGGGGTACGAGGGCGCGTCGCTGAGCGATCTCACCGAGGCCATGGGCATCAACCGGACCAGCATGTACGCGGCCTACGGCAACAAGGAGGAGCTGTTCCGCCGCGCGGTGGCCCGGTACGCCGAGGCGGACATGGCGTACGCGCGCGACGCGCTCACCCGGCCCACCGGGTACGCCGTCGTCGAGGCCTTCCTGCGGGCCAACGCGGACGCGCTCACCCAGGCAGGCCGCCCGCCCGGCTGTCTGTCCGTGCAGGGCGGCCTCGCCGAGGGCGGTGACAACGGCCATGTCGCCGCCTTCCTCGCCGAGAGCCGGCTCGCCGGCGAGCGGGCGCTGGCCGACCGGCTCGCCCGCGCCCTCGCGGAGGGCGACCTGCCCGCGGGCACCGATCCGGTCGCGCTGGCCCGCTACGTCATGGTCGTCAGCGAGGGCAACGCCGTCCACGCGGCCGCCGGGGCGGGGCGCGCGGCACTGCACGCCACCGTGGACATCGCGCTGCGCGCCGTCCCGGGGCACGGCGATGGGCGTCCCGGGCCCGTGTGATGCTGGGGCCATGACCGAACGACACGAGGTCGCGGTGGTCCGCCGGCCGTCCCGCACGCCGTCCGCGCCCGCTGCCGAGGACGGGCTGTCCGCGCTGCTCACGGCCTACCACCTGCGCACGGAGGCCGAGAAGGGCGTGCCCGTCGCCGGTCCGGAGGCACTCCCCGATCGCTACCGCGCGGAGATCTCGGACCCGGGGGCCGCGTTCGCCGACGACACCGTGCTGCTGGCCCGGTGCGGGGACGCCTCGGTGGGCTGTCTGGTGGTGACCGCGCCCGCCGCCGGGCGGTCGGAGATCAAACGGCTCTGGACGGACCCGGCGTTCCGGGGCCGCGGAGTCGGCTCCGCGCTGCTCGACGCGGCGCTCGCGCACGCGGCGCAGGCCGGCGCGGGCACCGTGCGGCTCTCGGTGTGGGACTGGCGGACCGGGGCCATCGGTCTGTACGAGCGCTTCGGCTTCGCCGTCACCGGGTCGTGGGACGAGCGGGAACGACTGGTGTGCATGGAACGCGCCGTCTGAGCTCTCCCGCCGGGGAGCCGGACGGCGTTCTCAGCCCGGGTTCCACAGGTAGGGGCCGGGACCCTTCAGGGTGCGGTGCACGGGTGCGGTGGCGCTGTGCCGCAGGCTCGGGAGCGCGGCCACGGAGTGGGTCAGGTACGTGTAGAAGGCGGCGGCGTCGGTGACCTGGACGCTGGCGTAGAGGTTCGTGGCGCCGCTGGTGGCCGCCACGAAGGGCACCTCGGGGTGGCCGGCCAGCAGGGTGCCGGCCTCCTGGAGGCGGGCCGGTTCGACCTCCAGCCAGAGCGCGGCCCGGAAGGTGGCGGCCAGTACGTCGGGGTGGAACTCGACGTCGAAGTACAGGGCGCCCGAGGCCCGCAGCTGGGCGATACGGCGGCGGACGGTGGACGGGGAGAGGCCGGTCGCGCGGGCCAGCTCCGGCACCGGGGCCCGGCCGTCGCGGGCCAGCAGGTCGGCCAGCACCCGGTCCTCGGGGCCGAGCGCACCGGACGCGGGCTCCGCCCGCGGGAGCGCCGGGGTGAGCGCGGCGATCTGGTCCCCGGTCAGCGGGCCGGTCTTCGTCAGGGCGCTGCGCTCCTGGCCGAAGAAGACGTGCAGCACTCCGTGGGCGGAGACGTCGACCACCCGGGGGGTGCGGGGCAGCTTCTCCAGCAGCAGCTGATCGCCCCGGGCGGCGGTGCCCGGGTGGCGGATCATGCAGGTGATCTCCGTGCCTCCGGCGCTGAGGTTCACCCAGGTCGTGTCCGTGCGGCGGGCCAGGGCCGCCCCGACCGCGCCGGCCGCGTCGGGGGTGCAGCGCACCCGGACGAACCAGAGGGACGCGCCGGTGCGCACCGGGTCGGTCAGTCCCAGCACGTGCAGCAGGCCGCTGCCGCGCAGCCGGGCGTAGTGGCGGGCGACGGTCTGGTCGGAGACGCCGAGGACGGCGGCGATGTGCCGCAGCGGTGCCCGCCCGTCGATCTGGAGGGCGTGCGCGAGCGCGAGGTCGGCGGTGGTGAGGACGCGTTCCGGGGCCGCCGGGGTGTCGAGATACGTCGCCATGGATGTCGATTATGTCGTATCCGCGCATCGGGATGGTCGTGGATGGTGTTCCTGTGCGCGCGTGCCGGAAGGTGGTCCGTGCGCCTGCCGTTCCCCGAAGGCCGCGCTCCCGGAGCTGCCGGAACACCCGGACCGCTCGAATCGCTCGAATCGCTCGATCAGGAAAGAAGTCTTTTCATGCGCAAGTGGTGGCCCCTCGCGGCCGTCTGCCTCGGCGCCTTCATGCTGCTCGTCGACGTGACCATCGTGAACGTCGCGCTGCCCGCCATGGCCGACGACCTGGACGCCTCGTTCTCCTCGCTCCAGTGGGTGGTGGACGCCTACGCCCTGGCGCTGGCGGCCGTCCTGCTGGTGTCGGGATCGCTGGCGGACCACCTCGGCCATCGCCGGGTCTACCTGGTGGGTCTGGTGCTGTTCGCGGCCGCGTCGGCGGTCTGCGGACTCGCCCCCACCGCCGGCACGGTGGTGGCCGCGCGGCTGGTGCAGGGTGTCGGGGGTGCCGCGATGTTCGCCGCCTCCCCGGCCCTGCTGCTCAGCTGCTACCAGGGCCGCGACCGGGGCACCGCGTTCGGTGTGTGGGGTGCGGTCAACGGCGCCGCCGCCGCGGTGGGGCCGGTCCTGGGCGGACTGCTGACGCAGCACCTGGGCTGGCGCTGGATCTTCTGGGTCAACCTGCCGGTGGCGCTGGTGGCGCTGGTGGCCACGCGCCGTCTGGTGCCCGCGTCGGTGCCCCGGCGCACCGGGACGCGGATCGACGTGCCGGGCGCGGTGGCCTTCACCGCCGCCGCGGCCGGGCTGACGTACGGGCTGATCCGCGCGGGCGACACCGGCTGGACGTCGGCCACGGCGGTCGTGCCGCTCGTCGTCGCCGTGGTGTGCGGGACGCTGTTCGTCGTGGTCGAGGCGGGCGTGGTGCGGCGCGGCGGCAGCCCGATGCTGGACGTGTCGCTGCTGCGGCGCCCTGCGTTCGGCTCCTTGATGACGGGCGCGCTGCTGATGCAGGGAGCCGCGTTCGGTTCGATGTTCCTGATGTCGGTGTGGCTCCAGTCCGTGCTCGGCCTCTCCCCGGTCACCGCCGGTCTGGCGCTGACGCCGATGGCCGGTGCCGTGTTCGTGGTGTCGCCGCTGGCCTCGCGCTGGGTGCACCGCGTGCCGCAGCGGCTGCCGATCGGCCTGGGGCTGCTGCTCATCGCGGCGGGCATGCTGCTGCTGGCGGTGGGGACCGGTCCGCACGCCGGGGCGGCCTCGCTGACGCCGGGACTGCTGGTGTGCGGCGTGGGGGTCGGTCTGGCGATGCCGGTGCTGGTCTCGGCGGCCACCACCGCGGTGCCCCCGCACAGGGCCGGAATGGCCTCCGGCGCCGTCAACACCTTCCGGCAGCTGGGTACGTCGCTGGCGATCGCCGTGTTCGGCGCGGTGTTCACCGCGCGGGCCGCCGACGGTCTGACCGCCGCGCACCCGGCCGACGGCACCCGGGCCGCGGCGTCGGCCCTGGCGGGCGGCCGGTCCGACGCCCTCGTCGCGGCGGCCGGGTCCGGGAGTCGGGAGGCGGTCCGGGAAGCGGTGCACACCGCCTTCGCCGACGGTCTGCACTCGGTGTTCCTGTGGTCGGCGGCGGCCGCGGCCGTCGGTGGGGTCCTGGTGCTGGCCCTGCTGCGGACGACCACCGCGCAGCCCGCCCGTCCCCGGACCCCCACGTCGACGACACAGGCGACGCAGACGCCGACGCCGACGCCGACGACGGGACAGGTGCCCGTCCCCAGGGACGAGACCGGCCAGGCTGCCCACGCACCCGCCGCCACCAGCCACGCCACCAGCCACGGCTCCGGCTCCGGCTCCGGCTCCGGCTCCGGCTCCGGCGAACCGTCGTAGGAGAGCGGACGGACCGGGTGAGGCGTCCCGCGGCCGGCCCGGTGTGGGCGGCCCCGGGGCGCCGCCCCCCGGGGGGCGGGGGGGGCGGGAGGTCCCGTACCCCGCCGGCCGCGGTGGG